>JAFGED010000133.1 GCA_016931785.1 Anaerolineae bacterium | reverse complement strand
GGGCTTTTATCCGTGAATCAACCCCGGGAGGCAGCGCGTGCAGACCCACAGGCTGCGCCCCTTGTGCCGCACGGGCAGCAGAGGGGCCTGATCCTCACCGATTTCACAACGGAAGCAGCGCTGCGCGATGTAGACCTGGCCGCGTTCCTCCATCAGCGCCTCTGCTTTTTCCTCGTCGAACTCGGCGGCCTCCCGCGCCTCGATGCTTAACGCGCCGGTCGGGCAGAGGGGAATGCAAAAGCCGGCCCCATCGCACAGCGTCTCGTCCTTGACACGCGCCTTGCCGTTTTCCAGCACGATAGCGCCCTCGGCGCACGGCAGCACACACGCCCCGCAGCCATTGCAAAGTTCCTCGTCGATTTTCACAATCTGTCGTGTTGCCATAATCCTCCTCAATTCGTATCTTCTCAAGGGGAAGATGGGGTGTGTGAGGGCGGCTGCGCCGCCCTCACACACCCCCCCCGGATTATTGAGATGATACCTCAATTCTTTGGTTCCAAGTTAAAGTTCTTCAAACTGAAACGTGCAACCCACAATCAATCCTCCATATCCCACACAATCTCGTACGCGCACGTGATCGCCCCCTGGGGGCAGACCGTCTCACACACGGCACAGTAAGTGCAGTCGAGCGCCCGGGCAAAGAACGGGCCCTGCGGCCCCATTTCCACCGATTGGGTGGGACACTTTTCCACGCAGTCGCCGCACCGGTCGCACAAATCCAAATTGATCTCGGGTAAAGCCCAATTCTCCATAACAAAACCGCCTTTCTGCCATACAGTGTAGCAGAAAGGCGGCCTGCCGTCTACGACAAAAGTCGCATTCCGTTCAGGCACCGTCTGGCAAATCGGCTCTTTCACGCACAGGCCACACGCGGAACATCAATGCGCCCAGCAGCCAAAACACGCCGCAGCCAATCAACGTCGGCCCGAGACCAAAGCGGTCTGCCAGCGCCACTCCCGCCAACGGGGAGAGAAAGGCCCCCACGTTCATCACGGTGGTATAGAATCCAATAAAGGATGGACGCCGTTCCTGCGGGCAGACCTTCAACAGCGTGGTAAAGTGGCTCAGGTTTACTCCGGGGACAATCAACCCGTTCAACCCGGCGACGAACAAGATCGGCGTGAGATGAGGTATCAGGCCGATCAAGAGCGGATAGAGTCCCGCCCCCATCACGGTCAACTTTAGCGTCTTGGACGTGCCCCAGCGCTCGAGCAGGCGCCGCCATAGCGCGTAGCCGGCGATGGCGGTCACGTTGGCGACCATGCCATGCAGGCCGATCCAGGCGTCGCTGGCATCGAGCTCGCGCACAAAGTACAGGATATACAGCGGCGCCGCTGCCCACGCCCCCAGGCCATAGAGCAACGTATCGACGATGATGCGCACGAAATCCGACTCGGCACGCACGATCTCGCGCAGCTCGCGCCACCGGACCTTGAGCGATCGTACAGGGCCTTCCCCGCGCGCCGCCACGCTCGCCTCAGGCATCTGGATTTTAGCCAGGTAGAACGAGCTGAGCATCGAGGCCAGGAATCCCACTCCATACATCACCTGATAGTTGACCGGGAAAGTGATGTGATCGAGCCACTGCCCGGCCAGCAACATCCCCACGCTCAATATGCCGGTGTTGATAATGTTGCGCGTGGCAAAAACGGCGGCTCGCCGCCGCTCGGGAATGACGTCTGCGAGCATGGAATTGAACCCCACGCTAAAGAAGTGCGCCGGAGCACCGATGGCCACCAGCAGCGCGACGAGCACCGCTCCCTTGTTGGCCATCCCTGGCAGCCACGGGACAAGGAGCACCAGCAGGAACCCCAACCGGTGGAGGAACAGGCTGCCCAGCACCCACGTTTTACGTCGCGTGCGCCGCTCCAGAAAATGTCCCGCCGGGATACTGATCAGCGCAGCCAACAGCGCTGGCAGCGAACTCAACAGGCCAACGTGCGTGTTTTGAGCGCCCAGGCGTACCGCGAAAGCCGCGTTGAACGCCGCCGCGACTCCCAGGATCGAGGCCCAGAATATCTCCACGCACAGATTCCACGCGTTGCGGTCGTCTGTAGTCTCCAGCCTGAGGCGCAGCAAGCTCCTGGGCCAGCGCTTGATGCTATCCCACGTGGGAAACGGCGGCAGCATCAGCCGAAATCTACGGCGCTTTTCGGGAGAGGGGGGATTTTCAGACATAGCCAACCATGACTTCAAAAGGCCACGAGCGTGCGCTCGTGGCCTTTTGAACTGCTTGAAACCAACTTTATCTAGACTTCGATGATGGCATCGTTAGGACACACGTCCTGGCAGGAGCCACAATCGGTGCACTTCTCGGGGTCGATCACGTAGATGGGATCTCCCTCGCTGATCGCGCCTTCCTGGCATTCGTCCATGCAGATGCCACAAGCCATACAATCATCAGTGATTTTGCGGGGCATTTCAAAACCTCCTGTATTATGGTAAAGCCCCCCAGCGCTTTGCGCCGGGGCTTTCTAAGGGAAAAGCCTTGTGCAAGCTTCGCCCGCGCGGATGCTGCCGCCCCCGACGTTGCTCATCTCTACCGCAAAATGCGGCTCTGGCTTTTCCCCGTAAACGGCGTACATTATACTGCAACACATGTACTCCCACAAATGCCTCAGATATGCGTTTCGGCCTCCAACCCCTCCCGATCGAGCAGCACGATGCACTGCCGGTCCATGCGCACCAGGCCGGCATCCACAAAGGCCCGCAGCGTGCGTCCCACCATGTCACGTACCGTGCCCAAGTGCGCGGCAATCCCATCCTGCGTCCAGCACTGTGCAACGCCGCCTGCATCGGCATGCTCCAGCAGGAAGCGCGCCAGCCGGCCGCGCACCGTGCGCAGCGACAGATCCTCCACCAGGTTGGTCAGGTGATCCAGCCGGTCGGCAAAGTCCTGCAAGAGAGCCAACGCCAGCTCGGGAGACTGACTCACCAGTCGACGCAGGTCATCGGAAGAAACGGCGTATACGGTCACCGCAGTGAGCGCCTCGACAGTCGCGTGGTTGACGCCCTCGGGGTGAAAAGGCGGCACCGTGTTAAAAGCCTGACCCGGCCCCAAACGCGCCAACACCTGTTCGCGCCCGCCAGGGGAGAGGCGATAGACGCGCACCTGGCCCTTTGCGATAAAGTATGCCGCCAGACAGGGATCGCCCTCAAAAATGACCGCCTCACCCGGCTCGTAGGTCCGCGCAAGCGCCACGTCGGCAACACGGGCTAACGCGCTATCGGAGATGCCGGCCAGGAGCGGAATGCGCCGCAAGACTTTTGCCGTAGATGCCATCGCAGTATCATTGTAGTCGAAAGCATCCCGGCGTCAAGGGACTATTTTTTAGGGGGAACGGGCTCCTGTCGTGCCTGACATTCTGCTTGGTTAGCGGAAAAATCGGCAAGCCGAAACCGCCCCTTTCCCGAGCTACACACCTATAATAACAAAGTGGACTTGCCCAGAACTGACATACACCTGGCGCCAAAAACTGCCGGAAGCTTCTGAACCTTAAAACCTCGCCCAAGTACTTGACATACAGATTGCAGTCTGTTATACTATTTATTAGTTAATAAAGATTATAAATAATCAAAAACTACCTATGTCATCAGTAGACCGTCTTTGCGAGCAACTCAAAGCCCAGGGACGCCGGCTGACCCCCCAGCGCCGGGCCATCATCCAGGCACTGTGCGATTATGACTCCCACCCCACCGCCGAGCAGATATTCGCCCGCGTGCGCCAGGACATGCCCGACATGTCGCATGCCACCGTCTACAACACCCTGCGCGAGCTGGTGGAGATGAACGTGCTTCGAGAACTGGATCTGGGACTGGGAGAGCGTCACTATGATCTTCATGAAGGCGACCACGCCCACCTGATTTGCCTGGGCTGTGGACGCATCGAGGATGTGCCTTACGACAAAGAGGCTGTAAAACTATCATCCAGGCACCCCCATGGATTTCGCATTGTAGACTGCAACGTGATCTTTCGCGGCTATTGCCCCGACTGTATGCCCCAAGAAAAGTAAGCGGGTTTGAGCGTATCACAATTTTGAGGAAGGAGAGTTAAACATGGGAGAATTTGTCAAAGTCGCCACGCTATCAGAGATCGAGCCCGGTAAAAGAAAGTCCGTTTGGGTCGAAGGACAGAGGGTCTTGTTGCTCAACATCGACGGCAAGCTCTACGCTTGCGACGAAAGCTGCCCGCATAGGGAATGCTCCATGGCCAAGGGCGACCTTGAGGGCAAAGTGATCGTCTGCCCCTGTCACTATGCCAAGTTCGATCTGGAGACCGGGGAGATCGTCCAGGAGCCGACCAAGTACCCGCCCACCCCGCCCCTGCCCGTCCACGAGGTCAAGATCGATGGGTGGGACGTTTTGGTCTCCCTCAACCTGAAAGCTGATTACGCCTAGTAAATTACAAATCGCAAATAGCCGTTACTACTCAGACACAAGCCTGGCAAGGCTCTTGAACAGGATGAAGGAAAAGATTTTGGGGTGTTATGGGCGGCTTTGCCGCCCATAACCCCCCACCTCTCTTGCCCAAGATGTTGAGTAAACGTAACTACTCAGCCCCGCTTCGCAGCTGCCTTTCGCGTGTGAAAAGAGAGGGGGCGGGGG
>JAFGED010000132.1 GCA_016931785.1 Anaerolineae bacterium | reverse complement strand
GAGCGGCTTCGCCGCTCTCCAACCCCCCATCTCTCCCTTTTTCGAGCGAGGGAGACTGCTCGGGCGAATAGCCTGAGTAGTTACCATAGAACAAACAAGATTTGGCCAAGCGCGAGCGGCTAATCGAACAGCCTCGCCGCGACAGCCCTAAAGCGCCCGTGCCGGAGGCGTAGGCACTTTGCCAGGGTGACCGGATTGTAGTATAATCTCGACTACACACGCACACTAATAGACTCATACCTTGAAGGGGAGCTTGGGGAGCCAGGCTGAGAGGGTGTCCTCGCCACCGCCCGCGGTGGACGCCGATACCGACCCGTCGAACCTGATCTGGATAATGCCAGCGGAGGGAGATGCCGTCAAAGCACAACAGACGCCCCGCTGGCCGGGGCGTTTTGCTTTGTGAGGTGACAAGTATGCGCGCCATCATCTTTGCCAACGGAGAGCTTCCAGGCCCGCAAGGCATCAAAAAATTGCTGCACTCTGGCGATCGCGACGGTGTCGCCATCATCGCCGCCGACGGAGGGACGCACCGCGCGCTGGCGGCCGGCGTGACGCCCGACGTCGTCATCGGCGACCTGGACTCGCTCTCGCCCGAGACCCAAGCCCGCGTGGAAGCTGCCGGCGCGCAGATCGTGCGCTTCTCGCCGCGCAAGGACGAGACTGACCTGGAGCTGGCGCTCCTGTATGCGGCGCGCGGCGGCGCGACCGAGATCACCATCCTGGGCGCTCTGGGTGGGCGGCTCGATCAGACCCTCGCCAACGTGCTGCTTCTGGCCTTGCCAGAGTTAAAGGGCATCGACGCGCGCATCGTGGAGGGTGCACAGGAGGCATTCCTCATCCACGGCAAGGCGACGATTGACGGCGCGCCCGGCGATACCGTCTCCCTCATCCCGCTGGGAGGCGATGTGGAGGGCGTGACAACCGACGGGCTGGAGTGGCCGCTGGACGAAGACGCCCTGCGCTTCGGGCTGGCGCGGGGGGTGAGCAACGTATTGATCACGAAGCAGGCCCGCGTGCGCGTGCGACAGGGGATGTTGCTGTGCACTGTGATACACAAGAGTGGTAAGTGAGCAAGTTTGCAAATGGCAAGTGGAAATGGAGGAGGAAAAATGAAACGCAAATTGATGCTTATCCTAATAGGAACGCTGCTGGCGCTGACAGCTTGCAGGATCAAGGGGCCTGTACCAGCGCCGGTAACCCCGACGCCGACCAGCCCCCGAGCGCTGCGGGTGATGACGCACGATAGCTTTGCCATCAGCGGCGAGGTTATCGCCGCCTTCGAGGAACAGTATAACGCCAAGGTCGAGATCCTAGAGGCCGGCGATGCGGGCGTCATGTTGAGCCAGGCCATCCTCAGCGCCGGCAACCCCCAGGCCGACGTGCTCTACGGCGTCGACAACACCTTCCTCAGCCGGGCGCTGGCGGGTAATATTTTCGAGCCCTATGCATCACCGCTGCTGGACGAGATCCCCGACCACCTGAAGCTCGATCCCCAGAACCGCGTCCTGCCGGTGGACTATGGCGACGTGCGCCTCAACTATGACAAGGCCTGGTTCGAAGAACGAGGCCTGGCGCCGCCCGCCAACCTGGAGGACCTGATCAAGCCCGAGTACAAAAGCTTGACGGTGGTGGAGGATGCCGCTTCCTCCTCGCCAGGGCTGGCCTTTATGTTGGCCACCATCGGCCACTTTGGCGAGGCGGGCGACTACACCTGGCTCGACTACTGGGCCGACCTGCGGGAAAACGACGTGCTGGTCGCCAGCGATTGGGAGAACGCCTATTACGGCTACTTTACCGCAGGCTCCGGCGGGGAGGGCGACCGGCCCATCGTCGCCAGCTACGCCAGCAGCCCGCCGGCGGCGGTGTACTATGCGGAGGAACCGCTTGAAGAGGCCCCCACGGCGGCCGTCGTCGGCGACGGCTCGTGCTTCCGTCAGATCGAGTTCGTCGGCATCCTCAAAGGCGCCGAAAACCGCGACCTGGCAGAACAATGGATTGACTTTATGCTCGGCACGACCTTCCAGGAGGATATCCCGCTGAACATGTTCATGTTCCCTGCCAACGCCGATGCAGCGCTACCAGATGTCTTTGCCAAGCACGCCGCGATCCCCGAACACCCGGCCGAGGTGGACTATGCGGCCATCGAGGCGAACCGCGAGGCGTGGGTCGAGGCGTGGACTGAGACGGTGCTGCGATGAAAGGAGACAAGGGGATAGGGAGACAAAGAGACAAGGTGAGGAAAGCCACACGCTCTCTCCTCACCTCGTCTCCCTTTCTCCTTGTCTCCCTTGTCCCCCTAACCTTCTTGTTGCTTTTCTACTTTTACCCCCTCACCTCCATCCTGGCGCTCTCCTTCGCCTCTGACGGGCACCTCGACCTTACGGCTCTGGAAAAGCTGGTCCAGACGCCCCACTACCTGCGCACGCTGTGGTTCACACTCTGGCAAGCGCTCGTCTCCACGCTGCTGACGGTGGGACTTGCCCTGCCCGGCGCCTACGTCTTTGCCCGCTTCGAATTTCCCGGCAAGTCACTCGTCCAGGCGCTGACGACCATCCCGTTCGTGCTGCCCACCATCGTCGTGGCAATGGCCTTTAACGCGCTCCTGGGGCCGCGCGGCCTGTTCAACACCGCCCTGATGGCGCTCCTAGAACTCGACCGCCCGCCACTCGACCTCCAATACACGCTGTCCATCATCCTGCTGGCTCATGTCTTTTACAACTACACACTGGTGCTGCGCATCGTGTCCACCTACTGGGCCAACCTCGACCCCAGATTGGCAGAAGCCGCCCGCATGCTGGGCGCGAGTCGCTGGCGCGCTTTTCGCGAGGTGACGCTCCCCCTGCTGACCCCGGCGGTCGGCGCGGCGGCGCTTTTGACGTTTATCTTTTGCTTCACCAGCTTTGGCGTGATCCTCATCCTGGGCGGGCCGCGCTTCGCCACGCTGGAGGTCGAGATCTATCGCCAGACGATCAACTACTTTAACCTGCCGCTGGCGGCGACGCTCTCCGTCTTTCAGATCATCTTTACATTTGCACTGATGGCGGCCTACACGCGCCTCCAGGCGCGCACGGCGCTGCCGCTGGAACTGCGCTCGCGCCGGTCCACACAGCACAGGCCACGGAATTGGCGCGAGCGACTGCTCGTCGGGGCCAACGTCGGGCTGATGCTGGCGCTGCTGGTGACGCCGCTGGGAGCGCTGGCCGCGCGTTCCTTCACTACCGAAAGCGGCCTCACGCTGGACTTTTATCGCTCCCTGTTCCACAATCCACGCGAGTCGGCCTTCTACGTGCCACCAGGGGCAGCGGCGCTCAACTCGCTGGGGTTCGCGCTGGCGACGACGGTCCTTGCAGTGACGCTCGGGCTGATGGCAGTATCGACGCTGGCTCAACGGAAAGAAACCCGTTTTTTAGGAAAAACCGGGGTTCTGCGCCGGCTCTTGGACCCGATCCTCATGCTGCCGCTGGGCACGTCGGCGGGGACCCTGGGGCTGGGCTACATCGTCGCGCTCGACGAACCCCCGCTCGACCTGCGCGCCTCACCGCTGCTGGTCGTGCTGGCCCACACGTTGGTAGCGCTGCCCTTCGTCGTGCGCAGCGTGATGCCGGCCCTGCACGCCATCAGCCCGCGCTTGCGAGAGGCGGCGAGCCTCCTGGGCGCGTCGCCCTGGCGCGTGTGGCGCGAGATCGACCTGTCCATCGTGGCACGAGCGGTGCTGGTGGGGGCCGTGTTCGCCTTCACCATCTCTATGGGCGAGTTCGGCGCGACCAACATGATCGCCCGCCCCGAGCGCCCCACGCTGCCGGTCGCCATCTACCGCTACCTGGGCCGCCCCGGCGCGCTCAACTACGGCCAGGCACTGGCGATGGCGACGCTGCTGATGCTGGCGTGCGCGGTGGGGTTTCTGGCGATTGAAGGGCTTCGCGTGGGAGAGATAGGAGAGTTCTAGAATGCAAGGGGCAAGGGGCAAGAGGCAAGAGGCGAGAGGCAAGATACAAGATGATCCTGCATCCTGCATCCCGCATCCTGCATCTTGTACCCTGCTCAAACTCTGCAAAATCACCAAGTCATATCCCGATGGCTGGCAGTTAGCCGACGTGAGTTTCTGCGTCGAGCACGGCGAGATCGTCTGCCTCCTCGGCCCCTCCGGCTGCGGCAAGACAACGCTCCTGCGCGTCATCGCCGGGTTGGAAGCGCCTGACGGCGGCCAGATGCTGGTGGACGGCGAGAACGTGACCCGCACCCCGCCCCACCTGCGCGGTTTTGGCTTGATGTTCCAGGAGTACGCCCTCTTTCCGCACAAGGACGTCTTTGGCAACGTGGCCTTCGGCCTGCGAATGCATGGGTTGGATCACAAAGTGGTAGCGGCGCGGGTGTCGGAGGCGCTGGCGTTGGTCGGGCTGGCTGGATTCGAGCGCCGGGACGTGAGCCAGCTTTCGGGCGGGGAGCGGCAGCGGGTGGCGCTGGCCCGCAGCCTGGCCCCACATCCCCGCCTGCTGATGCTGGATGAGCCCCTGGGCGCGCTCGACCGGAACCTGCGCGAGAGATTGTTGGACGAGCTGCCCCAGATCCTCCACCAAGCTGGCGCGACTGCCATCACCGTCACTCACGACCAGGAAGAGGCCTTTGCCATCGCCGGCCGGGTGGTGCTGATGCACGGCGGGCGCGTGGTGCAAACAGGCACGCCGCGCGAGGTCTACCGCCGACCGGCCTCAGCCTGGGTCGCACAGTTCCTAGGGCTGACGAACTTGTTGGATGCCAGGGTTGTGGAAAATGGGATAGAAACTGAGATTGGGAAATTGACAATACCTAGTCTCAAGTCGCAAATCGCAAATCGCAAATTGCTAATTCGACCCGAGGCAGCGCAACTCGGCGATGCCGGCCCCAACGTCGTCCACGGCGTGGTGACGGAGCGCTCGTTTCGGGGCGAGCGCTACCGCTTGGGCATACGCCACGCCAGCGGGGTCGAGCTGGCCTTTAACATCCCGGCCAACGTCGATCTGCCGGACTGCGGCGAACCGATCACCCTCTCCCTCGACCCACAGGCACTGACCATACTCCCCGCAGAAAAAACCTCCAGGATGTGACTGCTCCGGCCATTCTAATTTGAACGTAACTACTCAGGCTATTCGCCGGAGCAGTCTTCCTCGCTCGAAAAAGGGAGAGATGGGGGTTTGTAGAGCGGCTTCGCCGCTCTACAAACCCCCGCCCCCTCTCTTTTCACACGCGAAAGGCAGCTGCGAAGCGGGGCTGAGTAGTTACGTCAGAATCATCAAATAGCGAGAGCAAATCCTTTCTCGGTAACAACACCGCGGGAGATTATTCTTTTACGGGTCCCTAGTACTCCACAGCCACATCAAGCGTCTCGATGTTACACAGCTCGCTCGGCGACGTGGCATCCAGCGTAAAGCCCAGAACGTAAGGCCGCACCAGGGCAATCCGCGGCCATATGAAAAGCGGCACGGCGGGCAGTTCCTCGGAAAAGATGGCCTGTGTCTGCCGGTGATACATCTCGTACTCCGAGGTGCCCGGCAGCGCCTGGAGCGCCGCCTGACAGGCAGCGTCATAGTCGGGATTGCTGTAACCGCTCAGATTGCTCCCATACCATCGCCCCTTGTCCGGGATTTCGGACGAGAGATAATTCTCGCACACGGGAACGTCTTCGATGTGCCGCGTCGTTTCGGCCAAGTCGAACTGGCGGCCAAAGACCAGTCCCTCAGGTCCATCGGCGTTAAACCTCCAAGAAGGTATGGGCTCTACATTGACGCGAATGCCGCAGTCTGCCAGGTTGGTTTTGACGATAGGCGATATCTTTTGCGAGGCCACGCTATCCGAGGTCACCAGTAACGTCACTTCGAACGACGTGCCGTCGCTGATCCCAGGGACATCGCGAGCCTCGCGCACGCCATCCCCGTCCTCGTCGAGCCAACCGACCTCCTCCAAGAGCGCCCGTCCAGAAACCGGATCATAGTCCCAATAAGAAAGATCGTCGGCGGCGTAGAGCGGATGCATCGGCGGCAAGTAGCTATCGGGCACGACGCTATGACCATACAGGACTTCGTCCACGATAGCCCAGCGATCGATGCACCGCGCGACGGCCTGCCGCACGCGCACGTCGCCGAAAAAGTCCGGCCTCCGGTAGGTGCTGACCGAGGTGATGCCAAAGTCGATCTGCTCCCAGCTATCGCCGGGCGTCGTGACCATCCTCAGCAGCCCCTCCTTCTCCACCTCTACCAAAGTCGGCACAAGCGACTCGAACTCGGCATCGTGAGTGGCAACGTCGCACTCACCAGAAAGGAGATAGGAAAGCATCTCGGATCCACTCGCTGCAAACCGGAACACGACCCGATCCAGAAGCGGCAGCCCATCGCCGGCCCGGAAGTAGTAAGGGTTGCGGGAAAGCGCGATGTACTCTCCCGTCACCCACTCGTCGACCACGAACGGTCCCCAGCCCACTGGGGACCGTCGCGTAGCATCTAGCCTCAGCAAAGAAACCGGAGACCACTCCTCCAGCAGGTGCCGTGGAAGCGGGGCGAAAAAGTTCAAAAAGTAGTCAGAGGGAATAAAGCCGGGCAACCCCACCCACGTGGTCTGCCAGTCACCCCGCGCGTAGTACCGGGCCGTGCGCTCCGTCAAATAGCGCTGGCCAGGCGTAGCAGGATCGGAGGCCACTTCAAAGGCAAAGACAGAGTCATCAGCCGTGAGAGGTTCGCCATCGGACCAGGTGACGTCCTCTCTAAGCAAAAACGTCACCTCGATCCTCTCCATGGACAACGCCTTGCCATCGAACTCGATCGCGCACTCATCCGTGCGGCAGCCCGCGGGGCGGATGAGCATCCCCTCGGCCAGAGACACCACCTCGCCGGCAGCGTTGACCACCGTGCTGCCCGTCCGCACGCTCACCGTGCGCGTGATGGCATCTCCGTCGTCCAGGCTGGGCAGCCTTTGGAGGATCACCGGACGATAGATGTAATCCCGGTAGTCGATGGGGCCATCGTAGAGCGCCTCTAAGACGTGCCGGGTGGCCCCGATCTGGGAGCCGCCATAGAGATATAGGGTATCGGGCTCTCCAACCACACAGACGGTGAGCGACTTTGGTCCCGGCAGCGTGGGGCGAGGCGTGAGCGTGGGCGTGGCAGTGACCACGACCGTCTCCGGCGGTACGGTCACGGGAACGGTCACGATTTGAGGCGTACAGGCGACGAGCAACAGTATCGCCACTGCTAGGATAGAAAAGAGGTGTCGCCGTCGATGCAGCATCTATCTCCTCCTGAGGGCTGAGTATAACACCACCCAGGTCAGAGTGCAAGAGATATATCTGGTGATTACCAGCAAATGTATCGACCGTCCCCGATAAAACGTTTTCACCACGGAGGCACAGAGAACAGAGTTTCAGTATATTTCTGAGCCATCTCCGTGTTCTCCGTGCCTCTGTGGTAAGATATAGGCAGTCACCAATATATACCAATCCCACGACAAGCCTACTCCATCAGCCAGCATGCAACACAGTGATCTCCACCATACTCCTTGAACGCCGGCTCCTCATCGCGGCAGCGCTCCATAGCCAATGGACACCGCGTGTGAAATCGGCAGCCCCGGGGGGGTGAAGCCGGGCTGGGGACCTCCCCTCGCAACACGACCCCACGCCGCCCTGCCCGCGAGCCCGGGATTGGAATGGCCGACATCAAGGCCTGTGTGTAAGGATGCAGAGGGTGCCGATACAATTCCTGCCGGTCGGCCAGCTCGACGATCTTGCCCAGGTACATCACTGCAACGCGGTCGGAGACGTGCTCCACCACACTGAGGTTATGGGCGATGAAAAGGTACGTGAGTCCATACTCGTCCTGCAGGTCCTTCAGCAGATTCAACACCTGGGCCTGGATGGATACATCCAGGGCAGACACGGGCTCATCGCACACGACGAACTTGGGGCGCAGGACGAGGGCGCGGGCGAGGGCGATGCGCTGGCGCTGCCCGCCGGAGAACTGGCGCGGATACCGGCGGGCGTGCTCCGGCTGCAACTGGACCCTTTGCAGCATCTCCTCCACCGCCTCGCGCCGCTCCTGGGGCGTGCCGATGTGGTGGATGGCAAGTCCTTCGGCAACCGAGTCGCCGACCCGCATGTGCGGATCGAGGGACGAGAACGGGTCCTGAAAGATGATCTGGGCGTCACGTCGCAGGCGCGCCAGTTCGCCCTTGCCCAAAGCAAAGACATCGCGACCATCAAAAACGACCCTACCGCCGGTAGCCGGGATCAAGCGCAAGATCGTGCGGGCGACGGTAGTCTTGCCGCAGCCCGACTCGCCCACGAGCCCCAGCGTCTCTCCGCGCCGGATCGTGAAACTGACGCCGGCCACAGCACACACGCACGCCTGAACGCGCTGCAAGAGCCCCTTCCGAACGGGGAAGCACTTGACCAGGTCTCGGACGACGAGCAAGTTATCACACATCGTACCAAAGGCTCAAGGGTACAACCAACAGCGCACCAGGTGACCGGGCTGAATCGCTGCCAACTCCGGCTCCTCCTTCAGGCAGCGAGTGAGTCCATACTCGACCCGCGCCCCGCAGCGGGGAGCGAACTTGCACCCCGGCGGCAGATCCACCAGGTTCGGCACCGCCCCCTCGATCGCATCCAGCCGCTCCCGGGCCTCCCCCAGCGGGGGGATCGAAGCAAGCAGTCCCTGCGTGTAGGGATGCAGGGGCTCCTCGAAAATACCCTCCAGGCTTGCCTGCTCGACGATGCGTCCAGCGTACATCACCGCCACCCGCTCCGCCACCTCCGAGATCACACCCAGGTCGTGAGTGATGAGCAGTATGGAGACCTCGACCTTGTTGTGCAGCTCGCGCACCAGGTCCAGAATCTGCATCTGGATCGTCACATCCAAGGCAGCGGTGGGTTCATCCGCAATGACGAGTTGTGGCGTGCAAGCCAGCGCCATGGCGATCATCACCCGTTGCGCCATCCCGCCCGAAAGCTCGTGGGGGTAGGAAAAGGCGCACTTTTCCGGTGCGGGGATACCGACCGTCTCCAGCAACCCGAGCGCCTGCTCCCACGCCTCTTTGCCGCTCAACCTCCTGTGAACCTTTAGCACTTCCGCCACCTGATCCCCCACGCGAAAGATTGGCGTCAGGTGGCTGACCGGCTCCTGGAAAATCATCGAGATATGGCTGCCTCGGATGCGCGCCATCTCGGTCTCGCCCAACGCCAACAGGTTCCGGCCCTCGAACCATATCTCGCCCGACTCGATCCGGCCGGGCGCTTCCACCAACCGCATGATGGAAAGCGCGGTCACGCTCTTTCCGCAGCCCGACTCTCCCACCAGGCCCAGCACCTCACCCCGGCGCACGTCGAGATCTACCCCATCCGCGGCCTTGACGATGCCGTCCGGAGTGTGAAAGTACGTTCTGAGATTTCGGACCCGCAGGATGATCTCTTGAGTATCCAGCGTTCGTTCCCCCGATACACAACCATTGCGTCACGAGCTTGCCAATTCTACAATCTACAGCCGAACCCGTCAACTGGGAGAGCGTCCATCTACCCGGCACGATTTGGCCGGTACCCCATCCTGTGGTAATATAGAAAAATCTTATCTTCTCAATAAATAGGAAAAGATGGGGGGTGTGAGGGCGGCGTAGCCGCCCTCACACCCCCCGCCCCCCGGATTATCGAGAGGATACGAAAAATCACTCAAACCCCGACGTTCTTTCTGGCGACAGACGATGGGCGAAAAAACTCTTTCCGATTCTGAGACAGATCGACGCCAAGAGGCAGAGGCGAGAAAACTCACCCGGTCCGCCGGGGCGGCATACGGCCTCATCTTTGGCTTGAGCTTTGCCCTGATCATATGGGGACGCGATGGGGCGCTGCTGGCTTCGGCCAGAGCGAACCTGGCGTGGGCCAAGCTGCTCCTCGGGCTCCCGATAGCCGTGATCGTCGCCAGCCTGATCGGTTGGCTGGCAAGCCTGTTTTCCTCGACGGCGATCTACATCACACTGTGGGCGATCGCAGGCGCGCTGCTGAGTTGGATAGCGGGACGGATGCCCTTCGATGGCGGGAACATAGCCGTGTGGCTCACGGATCGGCGTCTGTGGGGATTGCCGGTGTTCCCCTACGGAGAATCGGCCCAGGCAAGGACCGAGCTTTTGCTCCTCATCGGAGGAGGGATAGGAATCGCGGTGGGCTTTCTCGAAAGCCTGGCCGTGCAGTGGGCTTGGGACCGCGCCACCCCACGGGGCAGGATGAGCCTTCAATCGTGGATCGTCCTGCTCGTGTGCATCCCCCTGGTCATACCCCTGGCGACGCTCGCCGAGGACCTGGTCTACCAGCGCGTGAGGGTTCCCCAGCAACGGGTGAGCGAGTCGGTCGCACTCGCGCTCTCTGGAGCAGGCGAGGACGTGTTCAAGCAGCATGGCCTGAACTATTTCGCCGTCGACACCTTTCGTGAGGATTTGTCGCAGAGCTATGTGATTCACCAGGCGGGCTACCGGGATATAGGCGGTTACACTTCCACCCAGATAGACGCGGTGTTTGAAGACGGTTTCGCCCTGCGCTGCGAGACGACGGAGGTGGGCATGTTTTTCTCGCCGGAACACCGGGTCCTCATCTGTACCGACATCTCCAAAAAGTACGCCGGCTGGATGGACGACCTGATCCACGCCAGCCTCACCGGCGAGCGTCGCTGGAGCGATGACCCTATGCGCACCCTGAGTGTCGAGGAGGATGTCATAAACTGGCTGAACAGCCATAACGACCGGATCGGTGCGAGCTACCAGGTGACCAGGGCAGGACAGCAAGGTGGCTGGGTTTTTATGTCGGCCCGATTCGATACCGGCTTCGAGATGATCTGCCGTTTCCACGGGACATCGTCAGTCCAGCTTGATCAGTGCGAGGAAGTGGGCCAGCCGGCACCCTAGAGAGCCGCACCCGTCACGCCGACTCCAGGAGTACGGGCGTATTTCAGTTCCGGGGCAATCCGGCGACCGCATTTGAGTTTGCCGCCACACCGTCACTTTCGCTCAAAAACACTGAAATACGCCTTCGAAAATTCGGCTTGCCGAATTTTCCACTGTGAAAAAGCGGTAGATTCTGGACAAGAAACCGCACCTTGCCGCCAAAGTTACATACATTCGGAGCACACCCGTATGCCGCCTATACTCAAGTTCATCGTGCGCCGCCTGCTGGCGGTGCCTATCACACTTCTGGTCATCACCGTCGTGCTATACGGCATCGTGATGCTGGCGCCGATTGAGGCGCGGGTCAGCCTATACGAACCGCAAGGGGCAAGTCACGCAACCCAGAAGCTCTGCGCCAGCACATCATAAAAGAGTACGGCCTGAACGACCCCTACCCCATCCAGTACACCCGCTGGGCCTTCCGTCTGCTGCAAGGGGACTGGGGATGGAGCCCGCTGCTGCGCGCCGACGTTCTGGAGGCCTTGGTGGTACGCACGCCGGCCACAGTGGAACTCACGCTCTACTCCGTGCTGCTGCTGGTCCCTCTGGGGTTGGCCAGCGGCGTGGTCGCCGGCTGGCGGACGGGACGACCGGTTGACCATGGCTTTCGCCTCATAGCCTTCATCGGTACGTCCATCCCCCCATTCGTCCTGGGCTTGATGCTGCTGGGCATCTTTTACGTGGGCCTGCACTGGTTCCCCCCTGGCCGCATCGATATCTCCGATTCCTTCGTGGTGACGTCGCCCACTTTCAACCACGTCACGGGCCTGCTCACGGTCGACGGGCTGCTCAATGGGCGTCTCGACATCTCTCTCAACGCATTCCGCCACCTGGTGCTGCCGGCTATCACCCTGAGCCTGGCCCACTGGGCCACGTTGGGTCGCGTGACGCGCGCCGCCATCATCGAAGAACGCACCAAGGAATACATCACGGCAGCACGAGGCCGGGGCCTCCCAAAACAGACCGTCGTCTGGCGACACGCGCTGCGCAACGCGATGATCCCCGGGCTGAACAGCACCGCCCTCTCGGCTGCCGCCCTGATTATGGGCGTGTTCGTCGTCGAGATCGTGTTTGGGTTCCCCGGCATATCTGAGCTGGCGACGCTCTCCTGGGCATACACCCCAGACGCGGCAGCCGCGATGGGCTTTGCGGTCTACAGCGTGCTGCTGGTGCTGCCGCTGATGTTCGTCCTCGATATCATCCAGGGCGTCGTCGATCCAAGAATTCGCGAGGGGATTGCAGAGCGATGAAGGGCTTGCTTCGATTCTTTTCACACATCCCAAACTTGCTCGCCATGGCGATCATCTTGCTGTACACACTTGCCGCCATAGCCGCGCCGCGGCTGGCGCCGCCACAGAACCCGGAGAACCCCAGCCCATTCAAGGTGGCCACCGTAGACACCACCACTTCCAAACACATCCCACTGCCACCCCAGCCGGGCCTGCCGCTGGGAACCACCCCCGGGCGGCTGGACGTCTTTTACACGCTCATCTGGGGCACGCGCTCGGCGCTGCGCTTCGGCCTGACCGTCGCCCTGACGACGGCGTGCATCGGCATCTCGATCGGCGCCGTCAGTGCCTACATCGGAGGGCCGGTCAACCGCCTCACACTGCGGATCACCGATGCGTTTCTCACCTTCCCGGTTATCGCCGGCGCGGCGCTGTTTCGCCTGGCCCTATACCCGATCAACCAGCAGGATTCGCTGACACCCCTCCAGAGCCTGTTCTCTACCCTGGAAATGGACCCTGTGATGCTGACGCTGATCCTCTTCTCCTGGATGCCCTACGTGCGGATCGTCAACGCCGAGATCGTCAAGCTGGAGCAGTTGGCCTACATCCAGGCCGCCCGCTCGATTGGTGCGGGGCACCTGCGCCTCATCCTGCGCCACCTGCTGCCCAACGCCATCTCGCCGGCAATCGTGCTGGTCGGCCGCGACATCGGCAGCATGGTCATCCTGCAGGCAGCCTTCACCTTCATCGGCATCGGCGAGGGGTCGCCCTGGGGGTACCTGCTGGCCGTGGGCCGCGACTGGATCATCGGACCCAGCGCCAGCCTGGTCCAATACTGGTGGGTCTACCTGCCGGTGACGCTGGCCCTGATCTTTTTCGGCATCGGGTGGAACCTGCTGGCCGACGGGCTGAACAGCGCGCTCAATCCCCGCAAACCTCACCAACGGCTGTGGTGAGAGACCGTCAGGCGACGGATCACAAAGGCCAGAGGACGGAGCAGGCGCTCTACCCTGGCACTGATGACGGTCCGCCAGGATAGCACGCTTATGGCTCGGCCGGCCTGCCGCGCAACTTGCACATCCCCGGCGTGAGGGCCATAGACCTCGGCGTGATACTCGGCCAGCAGGCTCTGGGCCGGAACGGAGGCGGCAGGAAGCAAACGTGCCAGGTTGGCGGCGCGCTCGCTCGGCGTCTCCGAGGGAGCAGGGGAAGCTCCCAGGCGCGCCAGGGCCTGGTTCAGTGCCAGGTAAGCGCGCGCCACGGGCGTCTGCGTTGCCCAGATCGCCCACCAGTGCAGGAAAGAGGGCGGCTTTACGTCGTAGCGCTGCAGGCCCCTCTCCAGCAGCACGGGCAGCGGAGGCAATCCACGCCGACGGCCGAAGCGCCAGGCGAGCGCCGCCAGCCCTAACCCCAGAGCCAGGGGCAAAGCCCAACTGGCCGTGCGCTTGAGCTTTTGGACCGTAGAAGGAGCAGCGGACGGCTCCTCCCCCATGGCCAAGAGTTCCTCAAAGCGATCCTCAAAGCGATCTCTTTCCTCGCGTGACGCTTCATCAGTCTCGTCGGACGCAGCGGACTCTTCCCCCTCCCCAGGCTGTGGCAGCTCCTCATCCTCAGGGCGGGAGAGAGGCGGCTGCGAGGCGGTGGGTTCGAACTCGATCCAACCAAAGCCGGGGAAGTAGACCTCTGGCCAGGCGTGGGCATCGCGCTCGAGCACCACGTAGACGCCACTCTGCCCCTGCTGCGTGCCCTGGGCCAAACCGGCGGCCAGGCGCGAAGGAATGCCCAAGGAGCGCAACAAGACGATCTCGGCAGAAGCGTAATAGTTACAGAAACCCTGGCGCGAGTCGAACAGAAAATAGTCCAGGGGCTCTTGGCCCTCTGGGGGAGAATCGACGGTCTCGACGTACTCGATATTGTCGCGCAGATAGTCGGTGACGGCAGCGGCAATGTCGTAGGGATTATCCAGGCCAGCGGCGATCTCACGGGCCAGCGCCTGTGTGCGCGGGGTGATAGAGGAGGGCAGTTGCAAGTATCGCTCGGTAACCCAGGCGGGATAATCGGTGCCCGCCTCGCGCAGTTGCGCCACTGCGGCCGTGCCGAGAGAGGATCGAGCTGCGTAGGCCTCCCCGGCGTTCACATAGGGTGCGGCATGCAAGGCCGAGAGATCTACAGAGCCATCGGGGTTGGAGGCCAGGTCAGCCTGGACAGGCCGGCTGACCCACAGGGGCTGTGGGGCTACATAGAGGGTCGTGAGATCGACGGTGGGGGTGAATATGAACGAGGCCGCCAGACGTCCCTGCGGCTGCTGTGGCTCGAGGACGTGGGCTAAACCGGCGGGCAGGATGGGCTGCACATCGGAAAGCGTGCTGACCCAATGGCCATCGGCGTAGCGATCGTAGACGTGCGCGCGCCAGTAGTAGTGCATACCGGCGGGGGGAGAGGCGGAAGATGTCCACACATTCAGCATCGGCGCGTCGCCAAGCGCGGCCTCGTCGCCAAGGACGAGGGAAGCGCTGTAATAGACCCCCCCCACGCGCTCTTCGCCCCCAAAAGACGCAAAGGCATTGCTAAAGAACTCGCCCACGGGCTCCAAGGGCCGGATGATCACCTGCCACGCCTGCTCGGCGACGGGCACAGCAGAGGAGACCAGCGCAGGCGTGGCCCAGACCAACAGAACCGGCAGCGCGACGATCAGCAGGATGACGCGGCCCACTTCCAGTCCAAGGTAGGGCGGCAGGGCCGCGCCCTCTTTGCGCCAGCGTGCGCGGTTCTTCACGTAGGCCATACACGCCAGCAACAACAGGGCAAGCACGAGATAGATGGCCAGTATCCAGATGCCATCCTGTCCGGCTGGATCGCTTTCGTGGATGATGAGCATCGCCACTCCAGGCGGGAGGACGGCCCGCCACGGAGAGCCGTGGCGAGTGAGGGCGTAGCCGCTGTGCACGCCAAGCCCCCAGGCGAGGCAGGCCAGCAGCGCCAGAAAGAGCAACGAATCCGAAACAGTCTCTTGCCGCAGCAGTTGGCCGAACGCGCCGCCCATTCGGCCGACCAGATGGGCCAATCGAGCATTCCAAGGCGCAGCGTAGCCAAGCACCAACCCTAACTGCCAGGGAATGATGATCAGGCCGTACGCCGCGCCTAGGACGGCCGCCAGGAAACCGGAAAAGCGGCTCCATCCCAAGGCCAGGCCAAGCAGGGCCGCCAGGAAAACCATGGTGTGAACGATACTCAGATGGCCAATCCACCGGGTGGCGACCAAGCGCCCGGCAGCAGTGGTCAGGGCAGCGATCAACAACAAGGCAGTGGTGATATCCCACCAGCGGGTTTGGGTTGAATGCCTCGTCTTCACCGCACCCGCGCCTCCCCACTCAGGGCAGCCGTGAGGCTTGACCCACTCTCCACCCGGTACACAGATACCCCCTGCAACCTGATGGCCTGCGCCAGTTCCGCCGTGCCGGGCAATCCACCGAAGGAGGCAGCATCCAGCAGAACGACCACCACCCGCAGCCCGCGTTGCAGCAGAATATCCACGGCCAAAGCCACCTCCTGCCGCACGGAAGGCGTGACGAGGACCACGGTACAGCCGCGCGGCAGATGCCTGGCCTGGGCTGTGGATAGGTCGGATATGGAAAGATTGCCCTCGGCCCGCAGCAGAGCGAGGGCCTCCAACATCTTTTCCAACTGCCGCTCGCTCCGATCAGGGGGCAACACGTTCAGCGACTGGCCATAGCTCACCAATCCGACCGCGTGGTTGCGGCGTAGGAAATACCGTCCCAGAGAAGCAGCGATGGTCACCGCGTACTCCTCAGTGGTGGGAAGCAGCACCATCTCCCGCAAGGGCTGCCAAAGGACATCCGGCCCCGTGGAGGGCAAGGAGTAAGGCAACTCAGCCTGCGCCTCTTTTTTTGCATCCACAAAGATCCACACATCGGCCAACGGGTCCAGTTCGAACTCCTTGACCATCAGCCGGTCCCTCCGCGCCGTGCTCGCCCAGTGGATGCGGTGCCAGGGGTCGCCGGGGGCATATTCACGCACGCCCGCCGCATTGGGGGTCACTTCGTGGGTACGGCGGCGCAGAGCCTCGCCGCCCGGCAACAGGCCCTGTGGCCCTGGGAAGGCAAACAGGTCCACGACCATGGGATAGACCAGCAAAGATGCATCCGAGTGCACGACCCGGCTGGCAGGGAACAGCCCAAACGGATCCCCCGATGCCAACAGGGTCGGTCCCAGGGGAAAGACGCCCCGCCGCACCAGGCAGGTACGCGCCAGATAGGACCGTCCCTGTCTGCCGCCGACCGTGGAGAGCACGCGAGAGCCGGGTGCGCCAGGCAAGGCAGACCGATCCCCGACCTCTAGCCACAGTCGAGGCAGCCGGCCGGTGTTTCGAATCTGGAAGCGCTCCTCGAAAATATCCCCCACCTGGGCGCGCAAAGTTCGTGCTTTGCGTTCCACGCGCACCCCGCGTAACACCACCCATGCCCATGCCCAACTCCCCACCAACACGACGCCCCAAAGATAGCTCAGGCGGAAGTACAGGGGCGAGCCGGTCGCCGCCAGCCCAAGCAGACTGATAGCGAGCAATCCAAGCACCACCCGCGCAGAATTGGTCATCTTGCATCCAGCTCACTGACATAAAAGGGGCACGCCCCATACCGGTTCGTACCCCCTCCAAGGCCATGCTTTTCAGTTGTCCCCCTCGGCATCGCCAAGCCGCCGTAGAGGGGTCCGCGAAGATCAGCGTGAGCCACGCAGGCGTGGATCGAGGATATCGCGCAGAGCATCCCCTACCAGGTTCCAGGACAGCACGAACAGCACCAAGGCAACCCCAGGGAAGACCACGATGTGCCAATATGTAGTCAGATTGGTGATCCAAGCGCGGGCGAAGGAGAGCAACTGTCCCCAATCGGCGTAACCGACCTCGGCCCCGATGCCGAGGAAGCTGAGACCGGCGAAAGCCAACACGTAATCCCCAAAGCGCATGGAGGCGACGACCATGGTGGGGAAAATGGCGTTGGGCAGGATGTGGCGCAGCAAGATGCGGGCATCCCGTGCGCCGATCACGTGCGCGGCCAGGACGTACTCGCGCTCCCGCACGGACAGGATGTCGCTGCGGATCAGTCGAGAATACCCCATCCAACCAAAGGCCGCCAGGGCAATCATCGCCGGATAGATGCCCTTGCCCAGACTGGGCGTGAGGGCGGCGGATAGCGTCATGGCAGCCAACAGGTTGGGAAAAGCCAAAAAGATATCCACGACGCGCATGATGACCATGTCTACCACGCCGCCATAGTACGCCGAGATGGAGCCGAGGGTGATTCCCACGATGGCAGTGACGACGGTGATCGTCACGCCCACCCTCAAGGCCGTGCGCGTCCCCCACACCACGCCGTAATAGATGTCCCACTGGCCACTGGCAGTACCCATCAGGTGAATCCACTGATCGGTGCCCATGATGGGCTTCCACCAGAAGGGCAGAGGAGGCTGCCGGCTGTTCCACTCCGTCCCAGGCGGCTCGGGAACAGAGCCGTACCCATCGCGCGGGATCTGATAGGGGTCGCCCCCCGGGCGCGGCGGGGCCAGAATAGGGGCAGCCAGCGCGACGAACAGGAAAAAGGCCAAGAGCAACATCCCTATGATGGAAAGCGGATTGGTGACCAACCCGCGCACCATGCGGTAGATCTCGATACCCAGCATCCGTTCCAGCCACCCGGTCTTTCGTATGGGCGTGTATTGTGTTCCAGTCTCGCTATCTGCCATAAAAGCTCTCGTCTCCAGAGTTCTCTGAACAAGCACCTACGCGGGCGTCAGTCGAGCCGCACGCGCGGATCGATGAACGCATACAACACATCTATCACCACGTTCGCCAGCACGAGGACGAGCCCGTTAAGCAAGGCCAAGCCCAGCACGGTGACCACGTCCAGGTTGCTCGCAGCATCGGCGGCGGCGGATCCTATCCCAGGATAGTTAAAGACCGTTTCGGTGATCACGACGCCGCTCAAGAGGCCCAACACCATCGTGCCGCCGATGGTCACCACCGGCATCAACGCGTTTGGCAGGGCGTGCCGGTTGACCACGATGCGCTCGTGGAGTCCCTTGGCCCGGGCGGTGGTGATATAATCCTGGCGCAAGACCTCCAGCATGGAGGAGCGGGTCACGCGCAGCATCATGGCCCACCACAGGTAGGATAGCGTGATGACGGGCAGGACCATGTGGCGCGCGACGTCCAGGAAGATATCGAACCGCAGGTTGAGCAGCGAGTCGATGGTCACCATCTTGGTATAGCTGTGGAATTCCTCGGACAGGACGATCCGGTTCGCCCAGTCTGAGATGCGTCCCGGCGGGAACCACTTCAGGTTGGCGTAAAAGATCATCAGCACTAACAAACCAAACACGAACGTGGGGAACGACCAGCCGACGATGCCGAAAACGCGGGACAGGTGATCGGGCAGTTTATTGTGGTTGACGGCAGACACCACGCCCAAGATGATGCCTCCGGCGACGACGGGGATGACGCTCCACAAGGTCAGCTCAATCGTGGCCGGGAAGCGCCGCTTGACGATGTCCGCCACCGGCTCGGAGGCCGTGCGCGAGTAGCCAAAGTCGCCTCGCAGAACCCCGCCGGCGATCTCACCCGTACGTGGATCGGTGGTCCCAACCAACCACTTCCAGTATTGGATGTAGATCGGCTGGTCCAAGCCATACCGCCTGATGACGCCCTCCAGGACGCGCTCGTTCCTGGGAATGTCCCTCACATAGAGGGCCGATCTCTGCACAGGCGATAGAAACTGCAACATGCCAAAGATAAGAACGGAAACTCCAAATAAAAGAAAAGGGACCAGCAATATACGCCGAATAATGTAATTGAGCATAGCAATTAACCCATTTGTGTTGAGCAGGAGAGAGCGCCCAGGCCCTCTCCTGCTCACTGTTATGCATTGTTACTTCTTGCTGAAGCGCATCCAGTTGGAATCAAAGCCATAGATGGGATTGTAGTAGTAGCCTTCGACCCAACGCTGCTCATAGTGCCGGCCGGTTGCAACCGCCAGGCGGATGGCAACCGCGTACTCGTAATCCTTCTGCGTGATCTGCTTATAGATCTCGGCTCGCTCCTCCGGGGTGGCCGCACCCACGCCGGCGCTGACCAGTGCCTTGAACTCGTTGTGCATATCCTCCGGCAGCTGCTGGCGGGCTGCGTACGTGCCCACCAGGAAGGGCTGCGCCCAGTTGTGCGGGTCGTGGATATCTTCCTGCCAGCCGCTGACATAGATCGGAAGCCGGCTGTCGCGGATGGCCTGCAGGAAGCTGGGCCACGGCAGGCCGATGACCTCGACCTGGAACTTGGGGTCGATATCGTAGAGGTTGGCCTGCAGGATCTGGGCTATCGTCTGACGCGTCACGTTGCCCGTGTTGTAGGCAACCTGGAAGCGGAAGCCCTTCTCCCACACCTCGCCGCCCCAGGCCTGCTGCAGCTCCGAGGCGCACATATCCGGGTCGAAGGAGTAGTACGGGCCGTCGGGGTCGTAGCCGATCATCCCCGGGATCAGCGGCCCGATGTTCTGCACGCCCTCGCCGACGAGCGCGTCAGCGATGAAGGCATCCCAGTCAAAGCAGTAGTTGAACGCCCGGCGCACGTGGATGTCGCTGAAGAAATCCGGCGGAATGCCGTTGCCATCAAGCTGACCGCTGCCCACGAAAGAGTTCCCACCCTCGACGTTGATGTCAAAGATGAAGAAGGCGTCGGTGCGGGACGTCGAAGGATGGCCTTGGAACAGCTGCAGCGGTCCGGTCGGGTTGTCGGTATCCGCGCACACAAAGTCACCGGCAGCGGCGTCCCAATCGCAAACCCGACTCACCAGCGGATCGACCTGCGCCACGTTCTCGCGCGGCACGCCGGCGATGTCCGCATCCCCGGCCTGGAGCATCGCGTAGCGGGTGCCCCACTCATCGACCCCCTTGATGACGATGCGCTCGATCGATGGACCGGTCGGGCCGCCGGGGAAGACGGGCTCCGTCCGCCAGTAGTTCTCGTTCATGACCAGCACGGTTTCCTCGCCGGGCGTCCAGTGGTCCAGCATGTAGGGGCCGGTGCCGTTCATGACATCGCGCAGCGGGGTTGTATCCGAGGTGATGCCGTAGTAGTTCTGCCAGGTGGCGCAGTCGCCATCCCAGGCGCCCTGCTCGATGGCCCAGTCCTTATCGATGACAGAACCCCAGCTCTGGGCCAGCGTGGCCAACCAGGGACCCCACGGCTGGCTCAGCTTGAAGGTGACGGTGTTCCCATCGACCTCGATGGCGTCCGTCACCTGCTGACAAGCTGCCATCAGTGTATCGGCGTCCACCGCCTGCAGGCCCTCCGGGTCGTCATCCAGCGCCCCCGAGGGGTCCACCAGCTCGGCCACGTCATAGATGCCGGTGCCGAACAGCGCCTCGGTGTACAGCCACTGCGGCGACCACGTACCACCCTGGAGCAGGCCGCGCTCGAAGGTGTACTCCACGTCCTCGGGTGTCAGGTCGTTGCCGTTGTGGAACGTGACGCCCTCGCGGATGGTAAAGATGTAGGTCTGGCCCCCATCCTCGATGGACCACTCGGTCGCCAGGGCCGGCACGAACGTGGTGGCGTCCGCGCCGTTGTACGTGACCAACTGGTCGTAGACGTTCAGGATGATGGCGTCGCCGGCGCTCTCATAGTTCCACGCGGGGTCGAGGGTGTCGTTGTCGCCGATCGTCGCGTACACGAGGGTGCTTGGATCGCTAGAGGCAAATCCACCTGGTGCGGGAGTAGCCTCCTCACCCACCGGCACCTCGACCGTCACGATTTTTTCTTCCCCTGCTACGATTTGCGTGACGATCTTTTCCTCTACCACAGGCGTCGGTGCCGTAGGGCAGCAGGATACCAGTATTGTGCCAACGATCAACAACACTGACGCCGAAATGTAAAGCTTCCTATTGAGAGACATTTTTCCTCCTCCAATTTTAGTTCTAAACTCGGTTACTTGGCGAACTTGAGATCAAGTGAGACTGCGCATCACCTCCTTATATGCCTACATGCATCTACCACTGACGGATGACCGAATCACTTTCCCTCCTCTAGAGCTTTTACCAAATGACAGGCGCAAAAGTGGCCCGGCTTGACCTCGACAAACTCGGGGTCTTTTTCGAAACACACGTCAAATGCCTTGGAGCAGCGGGTGTTAAAGTTGCACCCCTGCGGCGGGTTGGCCGGACTGGGCAGGTCCCCTTCGAGGATGATGCGCTTCTGCTTCGCCTCCAACTCCGGGTCCGGCACCGGCACCGCCGACATCAGCGCTTGCGTGTAGGGGTGCAGGGGGTTGAGGTAAATCTCGTCCCGATCGGTCAATTCCACGATCTTGCCCAAGTACATGACCGCCATGCGATCGCTGATGTGCCGGACCATGCTCAGGTCGTGGGCGATGAACAGATAGGTCAGACCTAACCGTTCCTGAAGATTCTCCAGCAGATTAACCACCTGAGCCTGGATGGAGACGTCGAGCGAGGAAATAGGCTCGTCGCAGATGATCAAGGCCGGATTGAGAGCCAGGGCGCGGGCAATGCCGATACGCTGCCGCTGCCCGCCGGAGAACTCGTGGGGGTAGCGGTTGGCAAAGTTGGGATTCAATCCTACCAACTGGAGCAGCTCCTGCACCCGCTCCCTCTTTGCCTGCCCGCGGGCGACCCTGTGCACCTCCAGCGGCTCGGCGATGATGGAACCCACCGCCATCCGCGGGTTCAACGAGGCGTAGGGGTCCTGAAAGATCATCTGCATACGTCGTCGCAGGCGACGCAGCTCGCCACCCCTGAGAGATGCCAAATCCACGTCATCGAAGATGACCTGGCCCGCCGTGGGCTCGTACAGCCGTATGATCGTCCGGCCCACAGTGGTCTTGCCGCACCCCGTCTCACCGACCAGGCCCAGCGTCTCGCCCTTGTAGATGTTAAAGTTGACATCGTCCACTGCCTTGATATCGCCGACGTGACGCTGAACGATGCCGCGGGTGATGGGGAAATACTTTTTCAAGTGGCGGACTTGAACCAGAGGTGTCCCGTTAGCGTCCATCACTTTTCCCTCCCTGCGACGTGCTTCCACCGAAAGCAAGCCACCACGTGATTATCGTCGTCCGTCTCTTCCAGTGAGGGCACTGCCTCCAAGCAAACGTCCGCCGCATAGGCACACCGAGGGGTGAATGGACAGCCGGCTGGCATAGTGAGCAAATCGGGCGGCAAACCTGGGATGGAGACCAGCTTGGTGCCGGGCGCCTCGTCCAAACGAGGCAACGATCCCAGCAATCCAATCGTGTAGGGATGGCGCGGACGCTCATAAATATCCTTCACGTTACCCTGCTCGACGATGTAACCCGCATACATCACGTTGACCTTGCGAGCAATTCCGGCGACGACACCAAGGTCGTGCGTGATCCACATCACTGCCATCCCCAGGCGCTCCTGGAGCCGCTTCGTCAGATCCACGATCTGCGCCTGGATGGTGACGTCCAAGGCCGTGGTAGGCTCATCAGCGATGAGGAGTTTGGGGTTACAGGAAAGGGCCATAGCGAGCATCGCTCGCTGCCGCATACCCCCGGAGAACTGGTGCGGGTAATCGTCCAGGCGCTGGCGGGCCTCTGGAATGCCGACCATTTTCAGCAGCTCAGCGGCTCGGTCCCGGGCCGTCTTGTCGTCCATCCTCAGGTGAAGCTTGAGGGCCTCCATGATCTGAAAACCCACCGTAAACACCGGGTTGAGCGAGGTCATCGGGTCCTGAAAGACCATGGCGATTTCCGCGCCACGCACTTCACGCATCTCCGCCTCGCTCACTTTCAGCAGATCGCGCCCGTCGAACTTGATCTCCCCACTCTCGATCTTGCCCGGCGGCTCGGGGATCAGGCGCATGATGGAGAGCGCGTGCACGCTCTTGCCGCACCCACTCTCGCCAACGATGCCTATGGTTTCCCCCTCTTCGAGGATGTAGGAAACCCCATTGACAGCATGCACGACGCCATCTTCCGTATAGAAACGGGTGACAAGGTTCTTGATATCTAATAGAGTTGTTGAGTGATGATAAGTTGCCATGACAAATCAGATGTAACACCTCGATGCTTTCAGGAACCAGCTACCGTAAAACTGTCGAAGAGCCTTGGGAATACGCCAGCGAGCCGTGAAGCCCATGCACCTGGACAAACAAGATTTTAGCATGTCCCCCTGGAAACGCAAATGCCCAAAGGACCAGCTTTTCGCAAACAAACCCAAGCCACCCGGCCTTCCGCATCAATCATCATCCTCCGCAGAGCCCGCACCCGCCAGCCGCGCCAGGAACTCTTGATCCTGCGACGTCAACTCGACCCGTTCCAGCAGGCCCGGACGACGTTCGAACGTGCGGCGCAGAGCCTCCTCACGCCGCCAGCGGGCGACGGCAGCGTGGTTGCCCGAGATCAATATCTCGGGCACCTTCCACCCGCGGAAAACAGCAGGGCGGGTATAGTGCGGACCCTCTAGCAACCCTTGGGCGTGGGAATCGTCCACCGCAGCGCCGGGATCCCCAAGCACGCCGGGTAGCAGGCGGGTCACGGCATCGATGAGCACCATCGCGGCCAATTCGCCGCCAGTGAGCACGTAATCGCCGATAGAGATCTCATCTGTCACCAGGTGCTGGCGCACGCGCTCGTCCACCCCTTCATACCGCCCGCATATGAGAAGTATGCGTGAATAGCAAGCCAGTTCGGCAGCCACGGCCTGGGTGAAAAGCCGCCCCTGGGGGCTCAGCAGGATAACGGGCACATCCGTTTCGTTCGCCAGGGCCGCCTCGACGGCAGCAAAGATCGGCTCTGGCTTCATCACCATCCCACCACCCCCGCCATAGGGGGCATCGTCGGTAATATGATGTTTGTCGGTAGCATAGTCGCGGACGTTGTGCAACGCGACGGAAATCCGATCGTTCTCCTGCGCCCGTTTAAGTATGCTCTCATTCAACGGGCCGCAGAACATCTCCGGAAACAGTGTCAGCACATCAAAATGCATAGCTAAAGCCTCAATATTATACCAGGTAAGACGTCAGATGTCTATACCCCATCTGGGTACCAGAAATCCGCAGCGAATAGCACGGTGTAGCTATCCTGGCAGAGCTTCTCGCAGCAACCGCAGCCAGTTTTCCCCCATCACGGCGGCGATCTCCTCTTTGCCATACCCCCTCTCACCCAGGGCCGAGATGACGCGCCTCAAATCAGCAACGGTATCTATTCCCAGTGGGGCGCTCTCGGCCCCGAATCCGCCGTCGAAATCGGAGCCCAGTCCTACGTGGGCTACGTCCCCCACCACCTGGCAGACATGGTCCACCGCGGCGGCCACGTCAGCAAGCGTCACCGCATCCTTGGGATCGCCCTTCGACCAGCCCGGGCGCAGGAAGGCATTGTAAGGCACGATTCCGATAACGCCGCCCCGCTCGGCCAAGCGGCGGATCATCGCATCGGAAAGCTGTCGCTGACCGGGAACACGCGCGCGGGGATTGGCGTGGCTGGCCACGACCCGACCTTCGTATCGATCCATCGCCTCGACGAACGCCTCCTCGGCCAAGTGACTGACATCCAGAATCATTCCCAGCTCGGCCATCACATCCAATAGCTCGCGCCCTTTATCGGTGAGCGGCCCCGGGGACGCATTGCCGCCAGCGTAGGAGGAACCTGCCAGCCAGGAGAGGCCCACCAGCCGCACGCCGCGTTCGAACCACATCTCGACCTCAGCTGGCTCGCGGATGGGGTCGGCGCCCTCCATCAACGGGACGATGCCCACCCGGGGCTTTTCGCCCTGCCAACTGGCCAGCACAGCGTCGAGCTCGGCGCATGTGCCAATCGAGGCGACTTGCTCGCATTCACCTGCCAGGCGATGGTAGTAATCGAGCTGCGCCCAGGCCAGATCGTGCGCCTCTTCCGCCGTGGTGTATGTGTGGGGCTTGGGATAGCCCTTGCGGGCAGGCTCTACGAAGAGAGTGCCAAAAACGACGGCGACGCCGCCAGCCAGCCACTCGGGCAGCCCAACCATGCGCGTGCCATCGCGCCCGGGAACGTCGCTGCCTTTTTCCCGCTGGCGCGTCTCAGACACGCTGCAACGCACATCACGGCCCAAGACGAGGGCGTTCCAGGCGACATCTTCGTGGGCATCTACGATGTACACCATCTTCTCCATACACGGTCAAGTTTACCACAAGCAGCGTGTTTGAGGTAGTGTGTCTTTGAATCAGCAAATATCCCCTCCGCCAGCCTTTCTCCAGAGGAAAAGGAAATAGGTGGGTAGTATGGCGGACGCTTCGCGCCCGCCATACTACCCGTCTTCCCCTACTTATTGAGAAGGG
>JAFGED010000131.1 GCA_016931785.1 Anaerolineae bacterium | reverse complement strand
GAGGGCGGCTTCGCCGCCCTCGAACCCCCAGCCTTCCTCCTCTTTTTGTCGCGAAAGGCAACTGCGAAGCAGGGCTGAGTAGTTACGACGAAAAAATCGCAGAATTAGAGGCCGAACGTGGCGACATAGAGGCTGAAGCTGAGCAGCTACAGCACGAACTAGATAATGTCGCCGAAGAGCGCCAATGGGTGATAACTCAAGCCCGCAAGGGTGGAATAACCGAAGAAGACATGGGTATGCAGCTGGCTGCCTTGGAATACCAAGCTTTGGATCTGCGGAAGAAGCGGGAAGACAAACTGGCCACAATTGCAGTACAGCAGCAGGCCGACTATCTGAAAGAGTGGGCTGACGAATATCTGAGCGGCATCAAGCGAGGCCTGAGGATATTGGAAACTGACGTCGGGGATTTGAACGAGGAGGAACGCGACAATCTTTGCACAGCATTGGAAGCGGACCGCTTCTTGGACAAGTTTCAAGGCGACAGGTTGGAGGCACTCCGGTGGGCGATTCTCGAAGAAAAGCGACGGACGGTGCGCGCGTTGGTCAGCGATGTTCTGGTGGTCAAAGGCGAGAACGGCGAAAAGATAATCATCCCTCAGCTGGCGTTAAAGATCCCGCCTGAGTATGCAAGTCTGGCATATAGCGACCAGTCGTTGGAGTATGCTGAGAGCCTTGGCGGCGCCTTGGCTTGAAGGGTGGGATAGTGTGTTTGACGCGCTCTTTCTGCCATGCTATACTTGTCCTAGAGAGTCGTCCTATTGTGTTTGAGTGCCTCCACCTTAACAAACTTGAATGAGAGGAGAAAAAAAATGAACTTGCTAGGATCTACCCACCCAAGTCGGAGAACTGTGCTCTCTTTGGGCATCGTTCTGTTGATTGCCGCCTCGTTTGCCTGTACCCCGATTACCTCCGTCATTATGCCGACATCCACGCCTACCCCCACGCTTACACCCACGCCCACGCCTACACCCACGCCCACGCCTACTCCCACGCCTACACCCACGCCTACGCCCACGCCCACGCCCACCCCTACACCTTTGCCTGACATATCTGGCGGTATTGGCATTCCCATCACCGTCGACAAGTGGCAGATTACGATCCAGGATGCAGAGGAGAAGAGTTCGATTACCACGATCGATGGGACAAGGTATACGCCCAAGGCGGGACGCACTTTCCTGTCGATCGGTGTCGCGGTCCGTGCTCTTGACCCAGCTACATTGAAAGACATCTCCACGAAAGATTTCGCAGTCATCGACTCGTCTGGCGAGATTCACACGGCTGATGCGGCTGGTTTCCAGAATTTGATTCTCTGTGTTGGGTGCAGTTTTTCGTTTTTCTTCAACTCGTCTGGTGGGGAAACTTCTCTCACCCTGGTCTATGTCATTCCAACGGACCAGATCGATGAGCCTTTTGACCTGCAATATGGGCGTGCCCCCACTGTCCCATTCGAGGTCGGGGCGAGGCCAGAAATCCCGTATGATACGGAGATCGGCGCCGAGGAAGGATACCTGCCCCTGTGTGACTTTGGAGAGTTGGAGCCGCCAGGTGAGGATGGGGTGTTGACTGTCAAGCAGTGGGAGGGCGATAGCTTGACCCTGGGTGCGGTGAAGCCGGATGGCTCTATGGTGGGCAGTTGCACGGGGATCGCTTACGGCGATCTTGCATTTGCTGACGATGGGGCCATCTTGACGAGGCTTGGCCCGTTGCAGGGCTGGCCGGGCCTTTCTCTGATCGAACCGGATGGCAAGGTTACCGATCTCGTGCGGAACGCGGTGGATACCGCCGGTCTCTTCAGCCCGAGTGGCCGTTACGTCTTTTTCACGGTCGTCACGCTGGACAATGATGATGAAGAGTCGTTGTACGTGTTCGATCGTGAAGAGGGCTCGACCGAGACGTTGAAAGAGGGCGACTTTATCAACTTTAAGCTTTTGGCCGATGGGCAACTGTTGGTGGACGTGCGCGAAGGGGGCGATGCCGAGGTTTATATGGCCGAAGCGGACTCGACCGATCTGGACCGGCTGTCGCTGCCAGACGGGGCTGACTATTTCTCGGTGCAGAGCGACGGGAAACACGTGATCTATGGCCGCAAGGCGGGCGCCACTTGGACACTCCTCCTGGCCGGGCTGGAAGGCGAAGATGAACAGGAACTCGCGTCCTACAGCAGCGCGCGGTTGGAGCCCTCGGGCACGCTGTCGCCGGATGGGCAGTTTGCCTTGTTGAGTCTCCGCAATGCCGACGACGAGTTGTACGTCGAGTTCCGTGATATAACGGCCGATGAGGGCGAGACGATAGTATCTGACGTAAGCCTCCTCCGATCTGGTTTTTCCGCGGACAGCCGCTGGGCTTTTGTGGTTGGCTTTGAGCGCACTACTGCAGGCTCAAAGTGGAGAACCACGTTGTTCGTCATCGATACCAGCACCGGCGAGGTTGTCCAAGAGATCGATGATGTCATCGACGCCGCTTTCTCACCAGATGGTTCACAACTCGCCTATACCCTTGGCACAGAGGATGATGCCGAGGTATTCATCATCGACCTGGCCGAGGATACGGAGACGTCTCTGGGGGCTGGCGGTTTGGGCGGCTGGTCCCCATAGGCCTAGGAAGCGGTGGGGGTGTGCTCGTCGGCACATTGGCTGCCATTCGTGTAGTGAGTGTTACCCACTCGTAGATTTCAAAGACGACGCGCTGGGTGAGAAGCTGGAGCCCAGCGCGTCCCTTATCTCCAAGGGGCATATTGCAGAGAAGCTGCCTGCCTGGTTGGAAAGGTGATTCTTGGAGGATATTACTTTTTGGGAGGTGTTTATGGCAGACGAGATGGCGGGCCAAGTCGCGCTGGTCACGGGGGGAAGCTCGGGGATCGGCCGGGCCACGGCGCTGGCCTTTGCCAGGATGGGTGCAAAAGTGGCTGTGGCAAATCGCACACGGGCAACCGGCGAAGCGGTCGTGCACGAGATCAAAAAAGTCGGCGGCGAGGCCATCTGGATTCAGGCGGATGTTTCTCAAGCGGCCCAGGTCGAGGCGATGGTCCAAAGGACCGTCGAGGTCTATGGCCGATTGGACTGCGCGTTCAACAACGCCGGAAGCGGAGGGAATGGCGGCTGGGTGGTAGAGATGGAAGAGCGTGATTGGGACAAGACCGTCGATGGCTTTTTGAAGAGCGTGTGGCTGTGCATGAAATACGAGATCCCGCAGATGCTCAAAGATGGCGGCGGCGCGATCGTCAACAACTCTTCCGTCGACGGGCAGCGCGGTTTCCCCTGGGACCCGGCCTATTCCGCTGCCAAGCACGGTGTTCTCGGCTTGACCAAGTCGGCTGCGATGCAGTACGCCGACAAGGGGATACGCATCAATGCCGTGTGCCCTGGTTGGATCAGGACGCCGCCGATCGAGCAGGTTCTGGAGCACAACCCCGGTTTGGAGAAAGAGTGGCTCACGCACCAACCCATCCGGCGGCTTGGCAGGCCTGAAGAAGTGGGGGAGGCTGTGGTCTGGCTGTGCTCCGAAAAGGCCTCCCTGGTTCTCGGCACGGCTTTGGCCGTGGACGGCGGCTATCTCGCTGTGTGAGCTGAGAATCGCGTATGACGGCGGTCAAAGAGGTTCAGGCCAAAGTCCTGCTCTCGCACGTCAGGCAGCCAGATACCTGGTTTGGCCTCAAGTACAACATGAACCTGTACCGCGGCTGCCAGCACCGCTGCATCTACTGCGATTCGCGCAGCGAGTGCTACCAGATCGAGGAT
>JAFGED010000130.1 GCA_016931785.1 Anaerolineae bacterium | reverse complement strand
TGTCTGACGGCAGGGGACGTTGTCCATCGGTTTTCGTTCTTGCCCGCGGCGCAGGATATGATATATGCCTGTCCTCCTGCAAACATACTGCCGGCCTATCGATTTGTGCTCGATCATACGCTGGATATAGGCCTCAAACCGTGCATCCTGAATTCCTGGCACAGGTTCAATAGCTATGGGCTGTTGTGGGAATATCATTCTGGATCGGGGATATCGTCGGAGGATGGTCTGTACCGACTGGCGGTCACCGGTCTCGCGCCAAAGCCGACCCCTGAGAATCTGGATGGGCTGACGCTAAAGCTGAGGGAACAGGGCGTCGGTGTTCTGGTCAGCATTGACGGCAGCCCAGCGGGGGACTATACCGGATGGCAGGTGGTGGAGCCGCTTTTGGCGCGTGGCGATTTGGAATGGGTGGCTTCCAGTGAACCGTTTACCGTCGTTGCTTGGACGGATGCATACGGGGAGCGCGTGTTGGCCGGCGATTTTCGAGACCGGGAGGAGCTTGACGTGGCAAGACGCAAAGGGCTGGAGGAGTATTCCGTCCAACTGCATCTTTATGCTTTGGTGTCACGCTGATAGGGATGGCAGAGGCGGCATATTCTTCAGCCGGGTGAGATAGATGGCTTTTACGCAATCGTTATTCTTACTGCTGCTCGTAACCCTGCCCTATTTTATCACTCTGGGCTGGCCCAAGGGACGCTACGGGCGCGGGCGGGCGTGGGCCGCCCTCGTCCTGCGCTGCCTCATTGTGGCGTTCGCCGTCCTGAGCCTGGCCGGGATGCAGTCGGTCCACGGCGGCGACGAGCTGGCCGTCGTGTTCCTGGTGGATGTCTCCGACAGCGTCTCTGTAGAGGAGCAGGAGCGGGCGCTTGCCTTTGTCGGGGATGCGCTGGCGGCGCTGGGGCCCGACGACCGGGCGGCGTTGGTGCTCTTTGGGGCCGATGCGCTGGTCGAGCGCCCGATGGTTGGCGGCGGCGACCTGGGGGAGATTGCCTCCATCCCTACCGCTCACCAGACCGACTTGGAGGGGGCGATCCGGCTGGGGATGGCTCTCTTTCCCGCAGGATTGGCCCGGCGGATGGTCATCCTCTCCGACGGCCTCCCCACGCTGGGCGAGGCGGAGCAGGCGGTGCGCCTGGCACAGTCTCAGGGCATCCAGGTGGACGTCGTTCCACTATCTCCCCCTCTGGCAGGGGGGGGCGAGGGGAGAGCAGAGGCTTGGATATCCAGCCTGACCGCCCCCGACCGCCTGCACCAGGGTGAGGAGTTCACGCTCGGCGTCACCGCTCGCGCCACCGTTGACGTGGACGCCGTGCTCACCATCCTGGCCGGAGACCGGGTCGTGGCGCAGCGGGGCGTGCACCTGAACCCCGGCGTCAACACGTTCGCCGTCCCGCTCACCGCCGGCGAGCCCGGATTTGCGCCCTTCCGTGCTTACCTCACGCCGGTCGAAGATGTCTACGTCCAGAACAATGCACTCTCCGCTTTCTCGCTGGTCGAGGGGCCGCCGCACGTCCTCCTGGTTCTCCCCGCCGAGGGGGGGGACTCGGAGGGGGAGGCTTTGGCAGCCGCGCTGCAGGCTGCCGGCCTGGAGGTGGGTGAGACCACGGCGGGCGCGATGCCCTCCGATGCGGCCAGCCTGGCCGAGTATGGGGCGATCGTGTTGGTCAATACCCCGGCCAAGGATTTTTCCCCGCGTGCGCTCGACGCGATCCAATCCTACGTGCGCGATCTGGGCGGCGGTTTGGTGGCGGTCGGCGGGCCGGATGCCTATGGGGTGGGGGGCTGGTACAAGACGCCGCTGGAGGAGACGCTGCCGGTCGATATGACCATCCACGACCCGGAGCGCTTCCCGCCGATGGCTATCGTCGTCGTGATCGACAAGTCGGGCAGCATGGCGGCGCAGGAGGGGGGCGTGCAAAAGATCCGCCTGGCGGGTGAGGCGGCTGCCCGCGTCGCCGAGCTGATCACCGAGCTGGACGAGATCACCGTCATTGCCTTCGACGACCACCCTGCGGATGTCATCGGCCCGCTGCCCGGCAGCCAGCGCGACGAGGTGATCGATCGCGTGATCCGGCTCCAGGCCGGCGGCGGCGGTATTTACGTGCGTGAAAGCCTCCAGTCGGCGCTCACCTATCTGGAGGATTCCGACAAGGCCGTGCGCCACATCATCCTCCTGTCCGACGGCTCCGATTCCGAGCACCAGGAGGGCGTGCGGGAGCTGGTGGAGGAAAAGATCGCGGGTCAGGGGATCACACTCAGCACCGTGGCCATCGGCTCCGGGCAGGATCTGTATTTCCTGCAGGCTATCGCCGAGTTGGGTGGCGGGCGGTATTACTTCACCGACCGGGCTGCTAACCTGCCCGTCATCTTTGCCGAGGAGACGCAGTTGGCGATGCGCTCTTACATCGTCGAGGAGCCGTTCTATCCTGCGCAGGCCTCTACTAGCCCAATCCTCACCTCCATCGACGCCGTGCCGCAACTAGCGGGCTACGTCGCCACCACGCCCAAGCCGGCCGGGCGCGTGGTCCTGACCACGCACCAGGGGGATCCATTGCTGGCGACCTGGCAGTACGGGCTGGGACGCGCGGTGGCCTGGACGTCGGATGCCACGGGCCGCTGGGCGCAGCAGTGGGTGACCTGGGAGGATTTCAGCCGCTTCTGGGCGCAGGTGGTGCGCTGGACCATCGTCGAGCGCGCCGAGGTGCCGGTGGAGATGGCGGTGACGCTGGAAGGCGAGGTGGCCCACGTCACGGTCGATGCGCAGGACGCGGACGGGGCCTTTGTCAACGGGCTGGATGCGAGCGTGAGCGTTGTCGGGCCTGATGGGGAGGCGGTGCAGGTGGCTTTGGTGCAGACTGCGCCGGGGCGTTACGAGGGGACGTTCACCCCGCAGGCTGAGGGCGCCTACGTCATGCGCCTGACTGGCGCGCTGGAGGGTGAAGAGGTCGTGGCCCTCACCACCGGCTGGGTCATGGGCTACTCACCCGAGTATGCCTCCCTGGAGGGCGACCCGACCTATCTCTCGGGCCTGGCCGAGGTGGGGGGTGGGGTGGTTTTGACGGAGCCAGCTGAAGCGATTGCCCATAATCTCAGGGGCGCGGGCGTGCGCCGCGATCTGTGGCCTTACCTATTGGGGTTGGCGGTACTGCTCTTGCCCTTTGATATCGCCGTGCGGCGGCTGGCGTTGGGGCGGCGCGATTTCGTGCGCATGTGGGGATGGGTGGTGGCGCGTTTGCCGGGCCGCCGGCCTGCGGCCGAGGCGCCGTCGCCGGTGGGCAGGCTCTTCCAGGCCAAGGCGCGCCTAGAGGCGCGTCGCCCGGAAGCGCAACGGCCAGCGGTGGAGGTTACGCCGCCCAAAGCGGCCCCACCTGCTCCTGCCGGGCAGCCGGGGGAACCCCTCTCCCGTCCCAGCAAGGCCGGGACACCCTCCCCCGTTCCACAGGGGAGGGAAGGGATGGGGGACAAGGGCGAGACCCTGGCCGGGCGGCTGCTAGAGCGACGCAAGCGACGCGGGCGAGAGCCTGACGATTAGAGCCGGCCTGGCCTCACGCCTTCTCCGAGGCAGGGGCTATGGGCCTTAAATGCAATTGCCCTCTGGTAACTACTCAGCCCTGCTTCGCAGTTGTCTTTCGCGACAAAAAGAGTAGGAAGGTGGGGGGTTCGAGGGCGGCGAAGCCGCCCTC
>JAFGED010000129.1 GCA_016931785.1 Anaerolineae bacterium | reverse complement strand
GAGGGCGGCTTCGCCGCCCTCGAGCCCCCCGCCTTCCTCCTCTTTTTGTCGCGAAAGGCAACTGCGAAGCAGGGCTGAGTAGTTACCTCCAAAATAGAAACCGGGTTTTGGCTAAAAACCCGGTTTCTAGCATCAGGCGTTATACGTCGTCGACGTCACGTCGCCGCCGGAGCCGGTCCAGTCGGTGTGGAAGAACTCTTTCCGCGGCCGGTCGATGCGCTCGTAGGTGTGCGCGCCAAAGTAATCGCGCTGCGCCTGGAGCAGATTGGCCGGCAGCCGCTCGCGCCGGTAGCCATCGTAAAAGGCCAGCGCGCTCGATATCGCCGGAACGGGCACGCCCATCTCCACCGCCTTGGCGATCACGCGCCGCCAACCCGGCTGCGCCGCCTCGACCTCGGCGCGGAAGTAGTCGTCGAGCAGCAGATTGTTCAGGTCGGGCTTCTTGTCGAACGCCTCCTTGATCTTGCCCAGGAAGGCGGAGCGGATGATACAGCCGCCGCGCCACATCAGTGCGATGCCGCCCAGGTTGAGGTTCCAACCGTACTCCGCCGCTGCGGCCTGCATGAGCATGTACCCTTGCGTGTAGGACATGATCTTGGAGGCGTACAGCGCGTCGTGAATATCCTGGATGAACGCCTGCCTGTCGCCGTCGAATGTGAGCGATGGCCCGCTCAGCACCTTGGAAGCCACCACCCGCTCGTCCTTCAGCGCCGATAGGCAGCGGGCGAACACCGCCTCGACGATCAGCGTCAAGGGAATGCCCATATCCAGCGCCGAGATGCCCGTCCACTTGCCGGTGCCCTTCTGACCCGCCGTATCGAGAATCAAATCGATGACGTACTTGCCACCCTCGTCCCTAAAGCCCAGGATGTCGCGCGTGATCTCGATCAGGTACGAATCGAGCTTGCCCCGGTTCCACTCTGCAAAGGTACCATGCATCTCCTCGTTGGACATGCCCAGCGCCTCTTTCATCAGGTAGTAGGCCTCGCAGATCAACTGCATGTCGCCGTACTCGATGCCGTTGTGCGTCATCTTGACGTAGTGGCCCGCGCCGTTCTCGCCTACCCAATCGCAGCACGGCGCGGATGGCGAGCCATCCGTCCCACCCTCGACCTTGGCGGCGACCGCCTGGAAGATAGGCTTGACGTGCGGCCAGGCATCCGTTGACCCGCCGGGCATGATCGAAGGCCCGTGGCGCGCGCCTTCCTCGCCGCCAGAGACGCCGGTGCCGATGTAGAGCAACCCCTTCGACTCGACGTACGCGGTGCGGCGGATGGTGTCGTTATAGTTCGAGTTGCCACCGTCGATGATGATGTCGCCCGCCTCCAGGTGCGGGATCAAAAGGTCGATGAAATCATCCACGGGCTGACCCGCCTTGACCAACATCATCACCCGGCGGGGCTTTTTGAGCGCACCGACCAATTCCTCGATCGAGTGCGCGCCGATGATGTTCCGGCCCTTAGCGCTGCCGTTGATAAAATCGTCCACCTTTGAGAGGGTGCGGTTATAGACCGCCACCGTGAAGCCGTGATCCTCCATGTTGAGCACCAGGTTCTGCCCCATCACCGCCAGGCCGATCAGGCCGATGTCCGCTTGCGCGATATCTACTCTAGACATCTGTACTTACCTCCCGTTTAAATTTCAAATGTATCTACTCAGGCTGTTCGCCCGAGCAGTGGCCCTCGCTCAAAAAAGGGAGAGCTGGGGGTTCGAGACGATGGGCCAAAACGCCGTTTGTAATTTGTTATTTGCGATTTGCTATGCCAGTTCCTCCTTGATTTCGGCAACCATCCGCTCCATCCGCCGCCCGTACTCCACGTAGCTGTTGTATCGCTGCTCCTCCGGTGAGATGACGGACTGATCGTGCTGCACGAGCGCCAGGTGCGGCTCGATGGAGAGCCCACCCTCGTAGCCGCTGGCGAGCAGGTCCCTCACGATCCGCCGCACATCGCCATCCCCCTCGCCGGGAAACGTGAACGTCGTCTTGCCGGTCTCGGAATTCCACACACCGTCCTTGATGTGTACGTAGGCCACGTGCTGCTTGACGTGTGTATAAAACTCCCACGCCGACTGCTTGGGGTACGGCTTGGGCTTGGCGCGATCGTCGGTAAAGACCGGGTTGCCGGTATCGAACACCAGCTTGAGCCCGGGCACGTTCTCGATCAAGCGCAGCGTGTGCTTCCAGCTCATCCCGCCATAGTTCATACAGTTCTCATGCACGGGGGTCAGCCCGGCGTCCGTGAACATCTGGAGCAGCGTGCGCATCCGGCGGAAGCGCTCCTCCTCCATTTGGTCGTCCGCCTCGCGGCCGGGGAGCACGGCGTAGCTCATCACGCGGATCAGCTTGGTGCCCAGCCGCTGCATGCGCGGGATGGCGCGCTCGATCTCCTCCAGGGTGACGTCGAACGGATCGGTGATCTGCTTGGACCAGTTGGCGATGGCCGAGCCGAAGCAGTTGATCTGCACGCCAGAGTCCGCCAGCTTGCCGGCGACCTCGTCGAATTTGCCATCGGGGACGTCGTGGATGTTGACCCCATCGACGTTGCGGGATTCGATATACGTCCATCCCAGTTCCTTCGTCGCCCGAATTTGGCCCTCAACATCAGGCGCTGCCTCATCTGCAAAACCTGTAAGATACATGTTCATCTCCTCACGTGAAAGATTTGCTAATGTCCCCCTCGACCGCTTTTTCCGCAGCCTTAACATAAATCGACGTGGCGATCATTTTTTTTAACTCTCGCTCGAAAGCTGCGCCATCGAGGGGCAGTTCGACCGGCTCCCCAATGAGGGAAGAGTAGAGCATCGCGTTGGCCAGCTCGACGGAATGGATACCCTCCTCGGCCGGGGCGATCAATTCCTTACCCTCAAGGATGGCATCGCCAAAGTTTTCCAAGATCTCTATGTGCTGGCGGCCGTGGCCCTTGATGGTAAACGTCTCCACCGAAACGCTTGGCTTGGCAAAGAGCTCCTTCGACGTACGCAGGAACTCGGTCGCCGGCACCGCGTTGCGAGCAAAGGTGAGCTGCCCGTCCTCCAGCACCAGCTTGCCGTTCTCCCCGGCGATCTCGAAGCGATTAGTGCCCGGCGCCTCGCCGGTCGAGGTGACAAAGACGCCCGTGCAGCCGTTTGGATACTCCAGGTAGGCCGTCACCTCATCCTCGACCTCGATGTTGTGCCGCTTGCCGAGGTGACACGTCGCCCACACCTTGTTCGGCATGCCGCAGATCCACTGCAGCAGGTCGAGGTTGTGCGGGCACTGGTTCAAGAGCACCCCACCCCCCTCGCCGGCCCAGGTGGCCCGCCAGCCGCCGGAATCGTAATACGTCTGCGTGCGGAACCAGGTGGTGATGATCAGGCTGATGCGCAGGAAATCGCCCACCTCGCCCGTATCCACGAGCTGCTTGATCTTGCGGTAGTGCGGGTCGGTGCGCTGGTTGAACATCGCGGCAAAGACCAGGCCCTTGTCCTTGTGCGCCGCGATGAGACGCTCGCAGTCGGCCTTGTGCACCGAGATGGGCTTTTCGACCAGCACGTGATGCCCGCTCTCCAGCGCCGCGATGCCGATGGTGGTGTGGTCATAGTGCGGTGTGGCGATCACCACCGCGTCGCAGACGCGATCCTTCAGCAGCGCATTGGAGTCGGTGTAGGCCAGGCAGCCGTATTGCTCGGCGACTGCCTGCGCCCGCTCCGGCACGATATCGCACACCGCCGCCAGCTCCACATGGTCGAGCTTTTCGACATTCGCCATATGTAGCTTACCGATCCCGTTCAAGCCGATGACGGCTAACCTGACTTTTTCCTCACTCATATTCTTCATCTCCTCTACGTTTTCAACTCAGCCCCATCGCCCGCAAATTTCGGTAGCTGACAGCCAGCGACTCGAAGGGGTCCCGGCCGTAGCACTCGTCCTGCTCGACCAGGTACCACTCCACGCCCCCCTCCTCCGCCGCCTGCAGGATGGCAGGCCAGTTCATGTTCCCCTCGCCGATCTCGGCCATGCGCTGCTCGCGCTCCGGCGTCACTGCCATGTCCTTGAGGTGCAGCACCGGCTGGCGCCCGGCGCACCTGCGCACCCAGGCCGCCGGGTCGCCGCCGCCGGCCTGAATCCAGTAGGTGTCGAGCTCGGCCTTGAGCATCTCCGGCGAGGCCTGCTCGTACAGCATCTCCAACCACGTCCTGTCGCCGTAGCGCGCCAGCTCGTGGTTGTGATTGTGGTAGGAAAAGTCCATCCCCTCCTGGGCCAGTCGCTCAGTGATAGGGGCCAACTCGTCCAGGAAGCGCTTCAGGCCATCCAGGCTGCGATACTCGCCGGGCAGCGAGCCGACGGCGGTGTGGACGCAGCCCCACAGCTTGTGCACGGCGATGACCTCGTCCAGCGCGTTCTGAAACCGATTCCAGCCCATGTGCGTGATCGCCACGGTCAGGCCGCTGTCCTCGACCAGCCGGGCGACCTGCTTGGGATCGACCGGGCCAAAGGCCGAGATCTGGATCGCCGTGTAGCCGATGTCGGCGACCTTTTTCAGCGTCACGGCCACGTCCTCGATGGTCTGCGTGAACGCCCGGACGGTGTACAACTGCGCGCCTAATGCGTTTTCTTTCACATTGCTCCTTTATATTGCAGCAGCACGATCCAACAGCAAGCGCGCCGTCAGCGCCGCCGTCCAGTGATAGTCGCGAATCGCGTCCATCTTGCGGCGAATGTCGTAAGGTTCCACCCGCAGCCCCTTCCGGGCGCAAGCCGAAGGCGGCACACTGTCCCTGGCATCGAAAAACTCGAACAGAACGCCGAAGCGCTCGTAATACTTGCGCACGTAGGCGATCGTCTTCTCCGCCAGCCACGCCGCCTCTGCCGCTCGGCCGTGCCGCGCCAGGCCCAGAATGATCAGATAGTTGGTGTTGACCCACGTCGCGCCGCGCCACATATCCGTGGACCACGTCGGCTCGCACAGCGCCACACTCGGCGCCGGAAAGGGCGCGTTGAACCATTCGGGGTCCATCAACACCTGCACCAGCCTATCCACGCGCTCCGGCGGCACGTCATCGAGCAGGAGCGGGAAAAAGCCGCTCACCGCCCTGACGCGCGAGCGCCGCCCGTCCATATCGCGGTCGTAGTAGAACCCGTCCCCCTCGTCCCACAGACAGCCGTGGACACGAACCGACATCGCCCGGGAGCGCCGCCGCCACCGGCGTGCCTTCTCCGTCTCCTCCAATGCCTCCGCGATGGAGGCCGCGTACGCCATATCCCGCGCGGCAAAAGTGGAAAAGTCCACCGCATCCAGCAACACCGCCCGGTCAAAACGCGGCGAGTTGTCCATCCCCGACTCCCCGGAGCGGCAGTTTGCGTTCCCCTCGATGAACCACTCCAAGAGCCCGTTTCGGTTGCGGTCGCGGTGCGCGCAGTCCCATTCGAGGTACCGCTCCAGGCGGGGCAGCGCGTAGGCCAGACACGCCTTATCGCCCAAAACCTGGTAATTCTCCCACACCCCCCAGGCCAGGAGCGGCGGCTGGGTGATGGCCGACCGCCAGCCCGACGGCCTGGCCTGATGAGCGATCATGCCATCCTCGCCCTGTGTATCCAGGACCGACTTTAAAAACCGCCAGGCCAGCCGGGGACGCAGCCCGTTCATGCTCAGCGAATGGAACACCGAATCCCACAGCCACATATCCCGATGCGGCACCCGGTCGGGCGTGGACCATTCCTGCTGGATCGTCCCCTCGGCCGCCAGCGTGTTGACCTTTATCACGCTGGCGCACTTTTTGAGCAGGCGATCGTCCTCGGGCGGCTCAAGCGACGGCGCGTCCCGGTAAAAGGCCAGGCGATTGCGCGCCTCGTGAAAAAGATCGCGCGCCAGCCCCTCGGCAGCCCGCTGCCGGGCCTGCTCGACCGATTGACCGTAGGAGAGCGCAAAGTACCCTGCCTGCTCGATCAGGACGAGCGCGTCCGGGCCCTGCGCGTCGGCCGATACCGAGACCGCACCTTGCCGATCTGCGTCCGGCCCGCCCTCGAGCCGGAGTTGTAAACGTGCCCCCGTGGGCAACCCTCCAATCAGGGTGTGCCACGCGCTAAAGGCCACGACGAGATCCCCCCGCTCCGTCTCGACGGCGCACACGTCGCCCACGACGATGCGCGGGGTCCCCGCCTACCCGAGAGTGACGCCGAGATAGCGGCGGCGCGGGGTGTGAAAAAGCAGCCCGTACGCATCGCTGGCTAAAGTCGCCACAAAACCTGATGCTACATGCGTATCCCCGTCGATGCCGGAAAAGGCGAAAAGCGCCCCCTCGCCCCACACGTCCGGCAGATTCGGGAATTCGGCCAGCAGCCGGGAGAGCGTCATCCTTCCTTCAGGCGATACAGCATCTCCCCCGCCCGCGGCACGATGAGGATGCCCTCATCCTCGCGCCCGCGCCACGCGTCCAGGTCGACGGTCGCCGGGTCGAGGTAGCCCAGGTTGATCCGCTCGCAGCGCTCGCGCGGGATGCCGGTCGCCAGCGTGACCTTGATGCGCGGCTGCTCGACGCCGTCCTCGTATGTACCGACGCCGCGCAGGTGGGTCGAGTGGGCCAGCACGCCCCAGGGGTAGTGCTTGAACGCGTCCCACTGCTTGAGAAAATAGTCGCGCACGTGGTAGCCCACCTCGTCGATGATCTTGCCGTGCGTGTAAGAGACCTCGTCGATGTGCGGCGCGTAGATGATCACCTCGCCGCCGCCGGCGATGGCCGGCTCCATCTTGTACATCCCCTTGGCCGCCGTCCACAGGTCATCGTACAGCTCGGGCATCACCGAGAGCACGCGCTTGAACGGCTTTTCGACGTAGACGATGTGGTGCTGCGCCGAAAGGTCGGCTGCCGCCTCGTAGGCCTCCTCCGGCGTGCCAAAGTAGAGGCCCACCAGATCGTTGTGCCCTGCGGATCCTTCGGATCCGACCACCACCATGCTGAAGCACAGCTTGGGCACGTCGATGAAGGACGCCGCGCGGTTGATCACCTGGCGCACCGGCGTGTGCTTGGTGCCGATGACCTGCCAACTGGTGATCACCGCCCCCAGCCAGTGAGAAAAGTTGATCACCTCCGGCCCGGCGACGCCGGGAAAAAAGTACTTGTTGCCCCCGGAAAAGCCCACCACCTCGTGCGGAAAGGTCGGCCCGCAGATGATGACCTGGTCGTAGTCGAACAACAGTTTATTGATCGTGACCGGTACATCCATCGACATCAACCCGCCGGTGATCTCCTCGATCTCGGCCGCCGGGATGGTGCCGATGTGCCTAAAGGTCTCTGGTTTTTCCCACTCGTGGTTGTAGATACCGACCCTGGCATACTTCCCCGTGCGCTCCTCGGGAGTCAGGCCAAAGAGCTTGTTCAGGTGCGCCTCGTCCATCGTCATGTGCGTCCCCAGCGCGACGAGGTAATCAAGCGCGGCGACCTGCTCGCCGATAGCCTCGTGAAAAACGCGGAACACCAGCGGTATCGGCGCGGAGCGGGTGGCGTCGGGGGTGATAAAGAGCACCCGCTTGCCGGTCATATCGTGTGCCGCGAACGCCTGGGCCACGAGCTCGCGCACCTCACCCTCAGTCAGTGTCCTGTCGGTGTATCCCTTGCCAATCAATCT
>JAFGED010000014.1 GCA_016931785.1 Anaerolineae bacterium | reverse complement strand
GTTGGAGGGGGGAGAAAAGATCTATCTGGGGCTATGTCCAAGTCAGTGTTGCCCCCAACTACAAACACGCCCGCGTGGAGCCATTCATTTTACATATCGCAGCAAAGCGGATACAATGTAGGGTAGCAACCACATCACAAGGAGTCGATCATCATGTCAAGAACCTATCGGAACCCGATCCTGCCGGGGTTCTACCCCGATCCCTCGATCTGCCGCGTGGGCGAGGATTACTACCTGGTTACCTCGACCTTTGAGTACTTTCCCGGCCTGCCGGTTTTCCACAGCCGTGATCTGGTCAACTGGCGGCAGATCGGTCACGTGCTCGACCGCCCGTCGCAGCTGGACCTGGATGGCATCATGCCATCACGCGGGCTGTGGGCGCCCACCATCCGCTATCACGAGGGGACGTTCTACGTGATCAACACCCTGGTGGACAATGAGAAGGATTGCCACAATTTTATCGTCACCGCCAGCGACCCGGCGGGTCCCTGGTCGGAGCCGACCTGGCTGGACGATGCTCCCGGCATCGATCCATCGCTGCTATTTGACGATGATGGACGTGCCTGGTACACGGGCAATCGCACGCCGCCTGAGGGCGAGGAGTTTCCCAAGCACCGGGAGATCTGGCTGCAGGAGCTCGACCTGGCGACGATGCAGTTGACGGGCGAAAAGCACTCGCTGTGGTCGGGCGCGCTGCACGGGGCGTGGGCGACCGAAGGGCCGCATCTCTACAAGATCGACGGCATGTACTATCTGATGGTCGCCGAAGGGGGCACCGGGCACACCCACGCCGTGACCATCGCCCGCAGCGAGGCGATCGCCGGCCCCTACGAGGGCAATCCACGCAACCCCATCCTCACTCATCGTCACCTGGGCCGCGATTGCCCGATCGTCAACGTGGGCCACGCCGATATCGTGGAGACGCAGGACGGCGAGTGGTGGATGGTGATGCTGGCTTCCCGGCCCTACGGCGGCTACTATCGCAACCTGGGCCGCGAGACCTTTATGGCCCCCGTGGGATGGGAGGAGGGCTGGCCCATCGTCAGCCCCGGCCTCGGGCGCGTCGAGTTCGTCCACCCCGCGCCGGATCTGCCGGAGCAACGCTGGCCCACTTCCCCGGCCTGCGATCACTTTGAGGCGGGTGAGCTCGGCCTCCAGTGGAATTTCCTGCGCACGCCGCGCGGGGATTTTTGGAGCCTGGCCGAGCGCCCAGGCTGCCTGCGCCTGCGCCTGCGCCCGCAGATGATCTCCAAGTGGGAGAACCCCAGCTTTGTCGGCCGCCGGCAGCAGCATCTCAGCTTTGCGGCGCGCACGGCGATGGAGTTTGCACCCCAAAGCCCGAACGAGGTAGCCGGTCTGGTGCTGCTGCAAAATTGCGACTTTCAGTTCCGCTTCGTCTACACGCTGGCCGATGGCGGGACCGTCATCAGGCTGGTCAGGCGCGCCAAGGGCGAGGAGGAGGTGCTGGCCGAAAAGCCGGTCTCTGCCGAGCGATTGTACCTGAAGGTGGAGGCCATCGGGCAGGCGTACAGCTTTTACTACGCTACCGCCGCCGAAGCCTGGGAGCCGCTGCTGGAGAACGCCGACGGTCGCATCCTGAGCACCGACGTGGCCGTGGGGTTTGTGGGAGCCTACATCGGCATGTACGCCAGCAGCAACGGCCAGCCCAGTGAGAACGCCGCCGATTTTGACTGGTTCGAATACGCCGCTAGATAATCGAAAGTGACCAAATCACAGAAAATCATCGCCTGTGCTACCGTCATCGAAGAGATGCTCCCGTTGCTTCCAGAGGGTGTGACCTACGAGGTCCTTGATTTTGGCCTGCACCTGACTCCCGAAAAACTGCGCGGCCAATTACAAGCAGCGATCGATGGGGCCAGCGCCGAGGCGGATACGATCATCCTGGGCTATGGGTTGTGCTCCATGGCGGTGGTCGGCCTGAAGGCCAACGGATGCACGCTGGTGGTTCCGCGCGTGGATGATTGCATCGCCATCTTTCTCGGCTCGCACTCGGCCTACCTGGAGCAGGTTGGCCGGGAGCCGGGCACCTATTACCTCACCAAGGGCTGGATCGAGGTGAGCGACACGCCTTTTACCGAATACGAGCGCTTGGCGGAAAAGTACGGGCCGGAGCGGGCCGAGCGCATGATCAAACTCATGCTCAAGAACTATACCCGCCTGGCCTTTATCGACACCGGCCACTACGAGCAGGAACGGTACCGGGCGTACGCCCGCCGCACGGCTGAGCGGTTCGGGCTGCGCTACGAGGAGATTCCCGGCTCCAAGGCCCTGGTCGAGAAAATGCTCTATGGCCCCTGGGACGGCGACTTTGTGATCGCCCGCCCGGGTGAGACCATCAGCTACGCCGATTTCAGGCCCACTGCATCGGAGACGGATTGATGCCGAAACCTACCTCCCCAACCTATCGGGTCGATTTCGAACCGGTTGGCAAGCGCGTCGAGGTCGCGCCGGAAGCGACCCTGCTCGAAGCGGCTCAGCAGGCCGGGCTGGCGTTGGCATCGGCGTGCGGAGGCATGGGGAGCTGCGGCCAATGCCGGGTGGAGATACGCGCGGGCAGCGTCTCACCTCCGACGGATAACGAGCGCGTCATCCTGACCGAGCTGGAGCTGCGGCGCGGCCTGCGGCTGGCGTGCAACACCCGCGTCCGCAGCGACGTCAAGGTCCACGTTCCCCAGTCCTCGCTCATCACCACCCAGCGGTTGCAGTTGGAGGGCAACCTGGGCGAAATGGCGCTCGATCCGTTGATCCACGCCCACGATCTCGAGTTGGAACCGCCGACTCTGCACGATCCGCGCTCCGACCTGGGGCGGCTGGCGGCTGCCATACCGCCGATTCCAGGCCAGAAAGTTAGCGCCGACCCATCCACCGTCCGCCAGATCGCTGTCACTGCACGCGCCTGCGGTTGGCGCGTGACCGCCTTTCTGCGTGATGGTGAGATCGTCGGCGTTGCGCCCATCGGCTCTCCGCCGCTGGGCGTGGCCGTCGACCTGGGGACCACCAAGATCGCGGCGGTCCTGATCGATCTGACCAGCGGTGAAGAGCTGGCCGTGGCCGGGGTATTGAACCCGCAGATCGGCTACGGCGAGGACGTCATCAGCCGCCTGGCGCACGCGCAGCGCAATCCCGATGGCGGCCACACGCTGGCCGCGGCGGTGCGGGAGGCGCTGGATGGTCTGATAGGCGAGCTGGTCGAACAGGCCGGCGTCAGCCGAGATCGGGTGGCCGACGCGTGCGTCGTGGGCAACACCGCCATGACCCACCTGCTCCTGGAGCTGCCGGTGCATCAGCTGGCCGTCTCGCCCTACGTGGCTGCCACGGACGCCGCACTGGACGTCAAAGCCCGCGACCTAGGGCTAGCCACCGCGCCCGGCGCCTACGTCCACGTGCTGCCCTGCATCGGGGGTTTCGTGGGGGCGGATCACGTGGCCATGATCCTGGCTGCCCACCTCGACCAGACGGATCACGTGGCCCTGGGTATCGACATCGGCACCAACACCGAGATCGCCCTGGCCAAGCCGGATGGAAGCCTTAGCTCGGTCTCGTGCGCCTCCGGCCCGGCCTTTGAGGGCGCGCACATCAGCGACGGCATGCGGGCCGCCGCCGGCGCCATCGAGGCGATCGAGCTGACCGAGACCGGGGTCACATTGAGGACCGTCGACGATGCGCCGGCCATCGGCCTGTGTGGCTCCGGTATCGTCGATGGCGTGGCCGAGCTGCGTCGCTGGCAGTTGATCAACGAGCGAGGCCGGTTTGACCGCGACCACGGGCGAGTACGTCAGGGGCGTCAGGGGCCTGAGTTCGTGTTGGTGCCGGCCGATCAAAGCGGCAGCCAGCGCGACGTGGCGATCACGCAGGAGGACGTCAACGAGATCCAGTTGGCCAAAGGGGCCATCCGGGCCGGGCTGGAGGTGCTGCTGGATGTCACCGGCACCGCGCCGGAGGAAGTCAAAGAGGTCATCATCGCTGGAGCTTTTGGCTCGTTTCTCAAGCTGCAGAGCGCCCTCGATATGGGGCTGCTGCCGCGTCTGCCCAACGCCGGCTACCGGCAGGTGGGCAACGCGGCTTTGGTCGGTGCCCGGTGGGCGCTGGTATCCCGCCAGGCGCGCGCGCGCGCGCAACACGTCGCCGAGCGAACCGCCTACCAGGAACTGACGACCTATTCCGATTTCAGCTACAGGTTTGCCCTGGGGATGCTGTTCCCCAGCCTTGATGAAAAAGTAGCCTGATTCCACTATCACCCAGCGCGACGTGGCTGCACGCGAATTTCTGGACGCAAAAAGAGGAGGTGTCACAGAGGCAAGCTGAATCATACCAAGCTCAAGGGTTTTCAGAATAGGAGAGGAAAGGAGTGTCTATGGAGATAATTGGCGAAAAGATCAACGGCACGCGCAAACGCGTCGCCCGGGCCATCGCCGAGCGGGACGCGGGCTTTGTCTGCGACCTGGCCCGCAGGCAGGCGGAGGCCGGCGCGGCCTGGCTCGACGTCAACGCCGGCACCCATCCCCAGCAGGAGCCGGGTGACCTGGTCTGGCTGGTCGAGAACGTGCAGGCTGTGACCGACACGCCGCTGAGCCTGGATAGCGCTAACCCTAAAGCCCTGGCCGCGGCGATCGAGGTGGTCGACAAGACCCCGCTGATCAACTCGATCAGCGGCGAGCCGGAGCGGCTGGGAAACATCTTGCCCCTGGTGGCGGAGCACGGCTGTTGCGTGATCGCCCTGGCGATGGCCGCGACGAAGATCCCGGAAACCAGCGCGGCCCGCGTGGCGGTCGTCCACAAGGTGATGGAGGCCACCCGCGCTTCAAGCGTTCCCGACGAGCACGTTTATGTGGATCCACTGGTCTTGACGATCGGCACCGATACGTGCAGCGGTCTGACCTTTTTCGAAACCCTGCGTGCCGTACACGCGGCATACCCCGAGGTACATCTTACCGCCGGGTTGAGCAATATCTCCTTTGGGCTTCCGGCCCGGTCCTACATCAATCGGGCCTTTTTGACCCTGGCCGTGGGGGCGGGGCTGGATAGCGCCATTCTTGATCCTCTTGATCAAGACCTGCGGGCCACACTGCTGGCCGCCGAGTTGGTGCTGGGCCGGGATGATTATTGCCTCGCTTATACGCGGGCCTACCGGGCCGGTGTGTTCGACTGACCGGGCCCATGAGTTGTGATCGAGGGGCAAGCGCCCCAAAAGCATCTTGATTTAAGGAGGACACAATGTCAAAAGAACTTGTCAATGCCATCGCCGACATGAGGGAGGATAAGGCCCTCATGTTGGTCCAAGAGATGATGGGAGGCGATTCGGATCCCTTGGAGGTACTGGACGATGCCAGGGAGGCCATGGACCTCGTCGGCAAGCGCTACGAGGAGGGCAGCTACTTTTCGCCCGAACTGATGCTGGCCGGCGAGATGCTGAACCAGATCACGGACATCCTCAAGCCGAAGCTGGCCGAGTTGCCGGAGGTGGAGCGCCTTGGCAAGGTGGTCGTCGGCACCGTGGCGGGAGATATCCACGACATCGGCAAGAACATCGTCACCTTCATGCTAGACGTCAACGGGTTTGACGTGCTGGACCTGGGGGTGGACGTCTCCCCGGAAAGGTTCGTCGGGGCCATCGGGGATTTCCAGCCCCAGGTCGTCGGCCTGAGCGGGTTCCTGACCCTGGCCTTTGACACCATGAAAGAGACCGTCGACGCCATCGCGGCAGCCGGCCTGCGGGACCAGGTCAAGATCATGGTCGGCGGCGGCCAGATGGACGATCAGGTCAGGGTACACACGGGCGCAGACGCCTATGGAAGAGATGCCATGGCGGCTGTGAAATTGGCCAAAGACTGGGTAGGAGGTTAATATCATGGAAAAGGAACAAGCACAAATGTCGGCGGATGAAAAACTGGAGGCGAACATTCAAAAACTGCTATCGCCCAAAGGCCCTGATGGGAGCGCCCTCCAGTTCCAGAGCCCGGAGGCAGAGGCTAACTACAAAGCCAGCATCGCCAGAATCGCAGATGCCATTCGACTGAAGGAGCCGGACCGGGTGCCCGTCACCGTGCTTCCCAGCATGTTCCCATTCATTAACGCCGGGATAACAGTCGAAGAGGCCATGTACGACTATGACAAATGCGCTGCGGCCTTTAAGGCATTCATCCTGGAGTTTGCGCCGGACATGCACATAGGCGCTGCAGCGCCTGGGCCGGGCAAGTTCTACGAGATTCTCGACTACAAGCTGTACTCCTGGCCGGGCCACGGCGTGGCGCCTGAACACAGCTACCAGTGCAACGAGGGAGAATACATGGCGGCGGAGGAATACGACCTTCTGATGATGGACCCCTCGTTCTACTTTAGGAATTTCTACCTGCCGCGCGTGTTCGGGGCGCTGGGCGGCTTCCAGATGCTCGCCCCTTGGACCAGCACCCTCGAAATGTATGGGCTTGCCTTTAACTACGTACCCTTTGCGCTTCCCCCCGTTCAAGCCGCCTTCCAGGCCCTGTTCGATGCCGGGGCCGAGGCCCTGAAATGGGCGGGCGCCATGGGGGGTTCAAACGGCGAGTTGACCACGTTGGGGTTTCCGAATATCCTCGGCGGATTTACCAAGGCGCCGTTTGACGTCATCGGCGATACCCTGCGGGGCACCAAGGGGATCATGCTGGATATGTACCGGCGGCCTGAAAAGCTGCTTGCCGCGATGGATGCCCTAGTACCGATCATGATCGGTATGGGTGTGGGGGCCGCCCAACAGACCGGGAACCCCTTGATATTCATCCCTCTGCACAAAGGCGCCGATGGCTTTATCTCCGACGAGCAGTTCAAGAAATTCTACTGGCCGACGCTCAGACAGGTGATGATGGGCCTGATCGGCGAGGGATGCATCCCGTTCCCCGCGCTCGAGGGACATTGGGACTCGCGCCTGGAGGTCATTCAGGACATACCGAAGGGCAAAACCGCCTGGATGGTCGACCAGTCGGATATCCAAAAGGCCAAGGCCACGTTGGGCCAGAACGCCTGTCTGATCGGCAACGTCTCCTCCTCGCTGTTGAACTTGGGCACGCCACAGGACGTGGGCGATTACGTCAAGAAACTCATCGACACGGTGGGCCAGGGGGGCGGCTTGATCGTGGGCAATGGGGCGTTCTTTGACGAGGCCAAGCCGGAAAACGTCAAGGCCATGGTCGATACCGCCAGGGAATACGGCGTCTATTAGCTGACTCGTCGTCTGAAAGTCTGCAACGTTGAAAGTGGGGGCGTATCTTGCCCCCATTTTCCTTTGTTACGTACCGCTCGGTCTCTTGGAGAGAGTTTTTGTATGACGGCTGTCGCGAGGTATAATGGGGGCAAACGCAGGCTTTGAAAAAGCCAAGGAGGACGCGATGCAAATCTACTACGACGCGGACGCCGATCTGGGCACCTTGGGGAACAAAACCGTGGCCGTCGTCGGCTACGGCAACCAGGGCCGGGCCCAGGGCCTCAACATGCGCGATAGCGGGGTCGAGGTCATCGTCGGCAACGTGCAGGACGAGAGTTTTGAGCGGGCCGTGGCGGATGGCTTCACCGCCATGCCCATCGCCGAGGCGGCGCGGGCGGGCGACGTGCTGTGCCTGTTCGTGCCGGACGAGGTGCAGCAGGTGGTCTACCGTCAAGAGTTGGAGCCACACCTGCGCGCCGGGCAGACGCTCAACTTTGCCCACGGCTACAACATTCACTACCGCCTCATCCGTCCGCCCGAGGAGGTGAACGTGATCATGGTCGCGCCGCGCATGATCGGCGTCGGCGTGCGGGAGCGCTTCCTCGCCGGCTCCGGCGCGCCGGCCTTTGTGGCGGTGCAGCAGGACGCCGACGGCCAGGCCTGGCCGGTGGCGCTCGCCGTGGCCAAGGCCATCGGCGCCACGCGGGCTGGCGCGATCCGCTCCACCTTTGCCGAAGAGACGGAGATGGATCACTTCATGGAGCAGGCGGTCTGGCCGGTCATCATGCGGCTGCTGACGCTGACTTACGAGCTGCTGGTCGAGGAGGGGTTCCAGCCGGAGGCCGTGCTGATGGAGCTTTACGGCTCCGGCGAGGCGGCGCAGGTGTTCGAGGAGATGGCCAGGGTAGGTCTGTTCCGCCAGATGAGCTTTCACTCGCAGACGAGCCAGTACGGCACGCTATCGCGCGGGCCGCGCGTGCTGCCGGATGCGTTCAAGTCCACACTGGCCGGAATCCTGGAGGAGATCCGCGCGGGTGTGTTCGCTCAGGAGTGGGAGGCCGAGCGCGAGGCCGGGTATCCGGTCTTTGAGCGCTTAAAAGCCGAGGCGCTGGCCCACGAGATCAATCAGGTCGAGGAGCGGCTGCAGGAGATCATGCAGGCGACGTGACGCCCAGCGAAATTCTCAGGCGATCCGCATCCTTTGCCGGCGTCACCACCACACCCTCCGGGCTGCTTTCCGCTGCACCACCCTCCACGGATGCGACCGACTCGACGCCCACCAGCAAAAGCCGCCAGGGCTTGAGCGCGCCTTGTCGCTCAACTGCGATCTCGCCTACTTCGCGCCGCACCTCGAACGTCGCGTCCACACCGCCTGCCACTGAGGGGATAATCGCCCTGGCGCGCTCTCCATCAGCCAGCTCGTACACCCGCAAGGTGACGTCGTCGCCGTAATCATAGTCCGGCCGATCCTCGCAACTGCCCACGGCGATCACGGTGTTGGGGCGCACCATCAGCGGCAGGCTCATAAAGTCGTGCATCTCGCGCGCCCAGCCCGGGCCCTCAACCACCTCACCGCTGAGGAAATTCGTCCAGCGCCCCTGCGGCACATAGTAGGTGACGGCGCCATCGTATGAAAAGACAGGCGCGACGAGGAGCGCGTCACCCAGCATGTATTGGCAATCGAGCGCGTCGCAGGTTGGATCGTCCGGGAACTCGAGCATCATCGCCCGCATCATCGGAGTGCCCCTATCTCTGGCATCGAGCGCCTGGGCATACAGGTACGGCATCAGGCGGCACTTGAGCTTGGTGAACAGCCGCAACACGTCCACCGCCTCCCCGTCGAACAGCCATGGCACGCGGTACGAGCCGCTGCCGTGCAGCCTGCTGTGCGAGGAAAGCAGGCCAAAGGCGATCCAGCGTTTGTAGACCGCCTCCGGTGGAGAACCCTCAAAGCCGCCGATGTCGTGGCTCCAGAACCCGAAACCGGATAGGCCGAGCGAGAGGCCGCCGCGCAGGCTCTCGGCCATCGATTCGAAGGTGGAGAAGCAATCGCCGCCCCAGTGGACGGGAAACTGCTGGCATCCGGATGTGGCCGAGCGGGCAAAGACGACCGCCTCTCCTTTGCCCAGCTTTTCCTCCAACATCTCGAATACGAGCTTGTTGTAGATATAGGGGTAATAGTTGTGCATCTTGAACGGGTCGGAGCCGTCGAAATAGACCACGTCGGTCGGGATGCGCTCGCCAAAGTCGGTCTTGAAGCAGTCCACGCCCATGTCCACCAAGGTGCGCAGCTTGTCGCCATACCAGCGGCACGCATCGGGGTTGGTAAAGTCCACGACGCCCAGTCCTGACTGCCACCTATCCCACTGCCACACGTCGCCGTTGGGCCGCTTGAGCAGATACCCACGCGCCACCGCTTCATCGAAGAGTGCCGACTGCTGGGCGATGTAGGGGTTGATCCACACGCAGATGTGCAGGCCGCGCGCCTTCAGCCGTTCCAACATGGCTTCCGGATCGGGAAAGACGTCGCTGTCCCACTCAAAGTCGCACCACTGGAAAGCTTTCATCCAGAAGCAATCAAAATGGAAAACGTGCAGCGGTAGATCGCGGTCGGCCATGCCCTGGATGAAGCCGGTGACCGTGTCCTCGTCGTAATCGGTGGTGAACGAGGTGGAGAGCCACAGCCCGAACGACCACGCCGGCGGCAGCGGCGGGCGTCCCGTCAGGCGCGTGTATTTTTCGAGCACCTCTTTGGGCGAAGGGCCATAGATCAGGAAATATTCCAGCATCTCCCCGGGCACGCTGAACTGCACCCGCTCGACGTTTTCCGACGCGATCTCGAACGACACCCGCTCCGGGTGGTTGACGAACACGCCGTATCCGCGGTTGGTGAGATAGAACGGGACGTTCTTGTAGGCGATGTCGCTGTTGGTGCCGCCGTCCTCGTTCCACGTGTCCACGCTCTGGCCGTTTTTGACAAAGGGCGTAAAGCGCTCGCCCAGGCCGTAGACGCACTCGCCCACTCCCAGGGAGAGCTGCTCTCGGATGTACCGCCCATCTTCGGTATCGATGAACCCCAAGCCTCGCCAGCCGCTGCTGGTGACGACCTGCTCGCCATCTTTGAACTCGATCTTCCAGTTGCCCTCTTTTTCCACGCGCACGGTCAAGCGCCCGCTGGTCAACGTGGCTGCCTGCGCGTCGTCTTTGATCGTTACCTCTGGAGATGGCTGGGCCTGGAGCTTAAATTCGGGCTTGCGGGGCTGCCCGCCCTTGTGATGGATAATCTGCACGCGGATGACGTCGGGCATCGGGGACGAGAAACGAACCGTCAACAGGGGCATATCGTGTGTGTCGCCGCGATGGGCCAACCATCCAACCGGGCCGTAGGCTACCAATGCATCAGGCTCGACCTTGACTTTGTACGCCTGTGCGGGGTGATATAGCGTAACCCCCGGGCGCATCAGCCAAGCGCCGGTGGTGAATTTCATTGGTTGTCCTTGCCCTCTCAGTCTTCCATAGCCGCGCCGCGCAGATCGAGTTTCTCGGCAAAATGACAGGCGACGTACCGGTTGCCATCTAGCACGCGGAGCGCGGGCTCATCCTTCGCGCAAACATCCTGTGCGTATTGGCAGCGGGGGTGAAAGTAGCAGCCGGACGGAGGGTTGGATGGATCTGCAACCTCGCCGTGTAGGCGGATGCGGCTTTCCCGATTTCGCACTCGCGGGTTAGAGATCGGCACAGCCGACATCAGTGCCTCGGTGTATGGGTGCTTGGGGTGAGTGTATAGCTCAAGGCCGTTGGCGACCTCGACCACCTTGCCCACGTACATGACCACGATGCGGTTGCAGATGTGGCGGATGACGCTCAGGTCGTGGGAGATGAACAGGTAAGTCAGGTCGAAATCGGCCTGGAGTTCCTCCAGCAGGTTGAGGATCTGCGCCCGGATCGAGACGTCCAGTGCCGAGACGGCCTCGTCGCATATCACCAACCGTGGATTGGTGATCAAAGAACGGGCGATGCCGATGCGCTGGCGCTCGCCGCCGGAGAAGGCGTGCGGGTAACGCTGCATGTACTCGGGGCGCATGCCCACACGTTCGAGCATGTGTTCCACTCGATCTTTCATCTGGTTAGACTTGACCAAATTGTTAACCTTGAGCACCTCGCTGACGAGTTCAAAAACGGTCATGCGCGGGTTGAGGGAGGAGTAAGGGTCCTGGAAAATCATGCGGACGTCCTTGCGATAGGGACGCACTTCCTTCCCCTTGAGCTTGGCTAGATCTACCACCGAATCATCGGCCAGACGATAGAGAATCTCGCCGGCCGTGGGCTCGTAGGCCCGCGCAATGCAGCGTCCTATGGTCGTTTTGCCACAACCACTCTCCCCAACCAAGCCCAACGTCTCACCTTTCCGGATGAAAAAGCTCACATCATCCGCGGCCTTGGTGAAGCCTTTGACGCGCGCAAAGATGCCGCTGGTGATGGAAAAGTACATCTTTAGATTATTGACTTCTAGCAGGTAGCTGTCATCCTTCATCTGCGCCACGGTGGGTTGTGCGGCGACTTGCTCGGTATTCTGAGAAACTTGGACTTGCTCGGTCATAGTGATTGCTCCATAGCCTTTTTGTCGGAGAGATCCTCGTAAAGCAGACATTGTACCGTGTGGTTTTCACCCAGTTGCGTGACAGAGGGGACAATCGTTCTGCACTCGGAAAACGCCTTGGCGCAACGCGGGTGGAAGGGGCAGCCCTCCGGGCGTCGGTAGGGGTTCGGCACCATGCCCTTGATCGGGTCAAGCTCCTCGCGTCTCGTGGCGACCTTTGGGATAGAACGCAGCAGCGCTTGGGTATAGGGGTGCTGTGGGTTATTAAAGATGGTGTCGACATCGCTTTTTTCGACGATCTTTCCCAGGTACATCACCGCCACGTCGTCGGCTATCTCGGCCACCACACCCAGGTCGTGGGTGATGAACAACAAGGCCATGCCGTACTGCCGCTGTAGGTCCAGCATCAGGTCCAGGATGTTCGCCTGGGTGGTCACGTCCAGAGCCGTCGTCGGTTCGTCGGCGATCAGCATAGTTGGGTTGCACGAGAGCGCCATGGCGATCATCGCGCGCTGGCGCATGCCGCCCGACAGGCGGAAGGGGTATTCTTCTACCAAGCGCCCGGGCTTGGGAATACCAACCTTATCCAGCAGCTCGATGGCCAACGCGTGCGCCTCTTTCTTCGTTTTGTCGGTGTGCAACAAGATGTTTTCCACGATCTGGTTGCCCACGGTGTACATCGGGCTGAGGGAGGTCATCGGCTCCTGAAAAATCATCGATATCTCTTTTCCCCGGATATCGCGAATTTGCTTGCCCTTTGGATCCAGTTTGGCAATGTCGATGATTTCGTCAAGGCCATTTCCCGACTTGCGGTTGTACAGGATCTCACCCGAAACGATCCTGCCGGGAGTGTGTACGATCTGTAGGAGAGATCGGCAGGCAACGCTCTTGCCGCAGCCACTCTCGCCTACCAAGGATAGCGTCCTGCCGCGCTCGACGGTCAGATCGGAGCCGTCAACAGCGCGCACCACGCCTTCATCGGTGAAAAAGTGGATTTTCAGATCTGTGACTTCAATCAATGTTTCAGACATAGCTTACCTTGCCTAGTATGGATCTGCTGCATCGCGCAGGCCATCGCCCAAAAAATTCAGCGCCAGGACGACGAGGATAACAGCCAGCGCCGGGAACAATATCCAAGGATAGATGGCGATCACAGCCACTTTTTGCGTTTCTTGGAGCATGACACCCCAACTGACCACCGGGGGCCGCAGACCCAGGCCCAAGTAGCTCAGGGCGGTCTCACCCAGGATCATGCCGGGGATTGCCAACGTGACGGAGGCGATGATGTGACTCAGGAAGGATGGAATCATGTGCCTCGTAATCATGCGGCCGTTTGGTACGCCATCCAGGGTGGCGGCCAGGATAAAGTCCTCCTCGCGCAACGCCAGGAACTTGCTGCGCACCACGCGCGCCAGGCCGGTCCAGCCGATCAGCGAGAGGATCACGGTGATCATGAAATACACTTGCAACGGACTCCAGTCCAGTGGCACTGCAGCTGCCAGGGCGAGCCAGAAAGGCAGTGTGGGTATCGATATCAAGATCTCGATCAGGCGTTGGATGAGATTATCTAACAAGCCGCCGACCAGGCCGGAGAGGCCGCCGATCAGGATACCCAGACCCAGGCTGATGGCGACGCCCACCAGGCCGACCGTCAGCGAGACCCGGCTGCTGTAGATGATGCGGCTGAATATATCCCGACCGCTCTTATCCGACCCCAGCAGATAGAAGGGGTCTTCTGGATTCTCCGGGCCGATCAGGTGTAGATCGCCGGGGATGATCCCCCACATCTTGTAGGCTTCTCCGTGCTTGAAGAAACCCACCGGAATGACCGTTGATTCATCTATGGCCCAGGTTTTTTTGTACGAGACCGGATCGCGCTCAAAAGTATATCCAAACACATGGGGGGCGAGTTTCCCATCCCGGAAGAGGTGAATCTGTTGCGGAGGGGCATAGACGTATTCCGCTCTATAGGTCTGAAAATAAACCGGGGCGAAAAACTCGGCAAACAACGCTACAACGTAATACGCCAGCACGACGAGCCCGCCGAACATGGCCATTTTGTGGCGCTTGAACTTCCACCACATCAACTGCCACTGGGAAGCGACTTCTACCTCGACGCGCTCGGCGTCTTCGTGTTCAGTTCCAGGCGTCAAATCGACGCCCTTGGCTTCGGTAGGGACAGCTTGGGTCATAGTCAACCTCTATTGCAAACGAATGCGTGGATCCAGCACGGCGAGCAGGATATCTGAAATAAACGTCCCGATCACGGTCAGAATGCTGAGCAAAAGGATAAACCCGGCGGCGACGTACATATCCTGTTGTTGAAGCGCAGCATATAAAACCGGGCCAGAGGTGGGTAGGTTGAGCACGATCGCCACAATCACCTCCCCGGCTATCAGGCCCGGCAGCGTCCAGCCGATGGTGCTGATGAACGGGTTCAAAGCATGGCGCAGGGGGTATTTTATCAGCAGCTTTGTCTCAGTAAGCCCCTTGGAACGCGCGGTTTCGACGTAGGGCTTGTTCAACTCGTCGAGCAGGTTGGCGCGCATGGTGCGGATCAAGCCGGCGGTACCGCCCAGGCCGATCAGGAGGACGGGGATCCACAGGTGCTTGAACATGTCGAACAGCTTTGCCCAGCTCCACGGTGCGTCGGCAAATTCCGACGAGAACAGGCCAATCATCGCCTGGTCGAAATACCTCTGGCTGACGAACAAAAAGATGAGCGCTAATAAGAAACTGGGCACGGCCAGGCCGATAAACCCCAGGAAGGTGAAAAAGTAATCGCCGATGGAATACTGGTTCACCGCCGAGTAGATGCCGATGGGCAGAGCGATCACCCAGACGAGGATAAAGCTGCCGAATGAGAGCGCGAACGTCATGGGCATGCGCTCGATGATCAGTTCCTTGGCATCCCGCCGATAGACGAACGACCACCCAAAGTTACCTTTGGTCAAGATGTTGCGCATCCACTTGTAGTACTGCACGTACATCGGCTGGTTGAGGCCGTAAAGCTCGCGCAACTGCTCCTCGAACTCGGGTGTCAACTCTTGGCCCCCAGCGCTGATCATTTGATTGACCAGGCTGGTCACAAAGTCTCCCGGCGGGAGTTGGATCGCGGCGAACGAGATGATCGAGATCACCCAAACGGTAAACAACATGTACAGAGAGCGTCTTAACAGGTATTTCCACATACGTCTGCCCCCATAATCTTGCTTGTAGTATCATGAGCGGTGTGCTCCGGCACTTGCGCGCCGGAGCACACACGATCAGAGAAGCGTTACTTCTTGATGAACCACTGCTCGGGATACAGGATCTTTTGCACGCCCTCGATCCAACCATCATACCACGTTTCTGGAACGCCGCCCAGACGGGCGCTGAACGGGTAGTACAGCGGGGCGTTGCGGGAGATGCCCATGACGTAGAAGCGCTCTTTGGCTTCTGCGATCACCTCGCGCATCTTTTCCAGCTGCAACTCAAAGGTCGGCTGCGCTATCGCGTCCTCGTACTTGGCGCGGGCGTCCTTGGCCCACTGCGGCGGCTCGACTGCTATCGCCTCACCGGTCGGGTCAGGGATGAGCCATCTATGCCAACCGAGGCCAAAGTAGCCCATGTACTCCATCGGGACGTAATACCGCGGGTCGATGAGGGGGGTGACCCCTGCGCCGCCCTCGCCGGTAAAGATGGTGGCCTCGATGAGGTTGTCCCTCCTGAGCTCCTCGTGCTGCGGGCCTGGTACCGAGTTCAGCAAAACCTCGACGCCAACCTCTTTCCAGTAGCCGATCAGCAGCTCGGCGATCTGCACATAGTTCGTGCCGTAAGACAGGTCGTTTTGCACCTCAAAGATGATCTGGAAGCGCTTGCCGTCGCTGCCCAGGCGGAAGCCCTCGGCGTCCTTCTCGGGCAGATCCTTGTCGAGATACTCGTTCGCCAGCGCCACATCGTACTCGATGTACTGCGTGTCCATGCCGTCGATGTAGAACGGAGAATCGGTAAACGGTGCGTGCTGGGCGGGCGTGCCCTGACCGTTGTGGGCGATCTCGATGATCTCCTGACGGTTGATGGCGTGGGACATGCCGATGCGAAAGTCTATGCTAGCAAAGACCGGGGCCAGCACGGGATCATCGACGGTCTGGTTAAAGTGGATGGTGTTGGTGTTGCCGCCATCGGATAGCGGGTACTTGATCTGGATCGGCTTGCCCTCGCCCATCGCGTCGTGGTACAGGATGCGGTTCTCGCCACCGGGATCCTTGACCACGTCCAGGTCGCCGTTCAGCATGGCCAGGGTGCGGCTCTCGGCGTCCTGGTAAGAGATACCCAGTTGCTTGTCGCAGTAGGGCAGTTGGTTGCCGGTTGTATCCACCTTGTAGTAGTAGGGGTTGCGCTCCAGGCGGATCTGCGTGCCGGTGCCCAGCGGCTGCGTGGTGACCCAGGGGTACAGAGCGGGAAATTCCGGGTATTGATACCAGCGGGCAGGGTTGGACCAGTTGTCCGGCCCATACTTGAAGAACAGGCCCATCCAGTCGGCGACGTCGCCATCGGCATCGACGAGATCGTCGATGTCCTCATTGTACTTGGCGTGGAACTGCTCCAAAAAGTGCCTGGGGTACATGGAGAAGCCGCGGCCCTGCCATGCAGCCACGTTGTACAGAAAAGTGCCATAGGGCGCGGGGAAGATGATCTTGACGGTGTAGTCGTCGATCTTTTCGGCGCCGACGAAACCCGGCGCCATCTCCGAGGGCAGCCAGTCGGCCCCAGGCCCAGCCGGGCTGAGGTCGGGGTCGAACATCACGTCCTCGATGTAGAACATGATGTCGTCGGCGGTAAAGTCCACGCCATCCGACCACTTGAGGCCCTTGCGCAGGTGGAAGGTGTACTCGGTCACGTCGTCGCTGACCTCGATGCTCTCAGCGATGTTGGGCACGTAGCTGCCAAAGTCGGGGGCCCAGCTTACCAGGTGCTCCCAGGCGGAGGTGAACAGGAACACGCCCCATTCCGGGCTGGCGCCGACAAAGCCGAGGATCATCTCGTCACTGTAGTAGCCCGGCTCATCCCCAAGGTTCTCGATTACCCGCGGATTTGTGGGCAACCGATCGTCAACCGGGGGCAGTTCTCCGGCGTCGACCTTTTCGGTCAGCATAGCAGCTTCACTGTATGCGCTTTCGACCGGGGGTACCTCGGTCGCTTGCTCCACCTGGACTTTGGTAGGCTCTGGCCTATCCGTCGCCGGCGGCACTGGAGTGTCTGCGGCGGGTGTCTCGGTTGCCGGTGGGCAGCACCCTGCGAGGGCCGCGCCCGCTGCCGTCAGTGCGCTCAGGTGAATGAACTCGCGACGGCTGATATTCTTGCTATTCATCATGTCCTCCTTTTTGTAAACAGTCTTAGTCTGGCAAACTTTGTGTGGAGTTTTCCACACAGCTATGTACACAGATTCCTCTTCCCGAATACAAACTCAGGCAAGGGTCTGTGTTGCGTTGGGATTATGCTCTCTCTCCTAATACCACCTCCTCTTCTCCTCTGGGGTCGTCAGTGCGCTCGGACTGACGGGGCTCATATGATGCGGCCTGATTCAATTCGAGATCATAGGAACCATAGACACAATTCTCTACAAACGTCTTGATAGGATTGTCAGGGATTCTACCGACTCCCTTACGCGTTTCTATAGCAAGGGCCGGAACTGCCGCGCGAGACGAAATGGCACGGCAACAAAACGTGTGCCACGCTCTTTTCCTGTTCTTCCAATTGCCGGATCAATAGTTCGGCCCCCAGACGTCCCAGTTCGGTGGTCGGCGCATCTGCCGTCGTCAGGGGGGGCATCATCATCTCGGCAATGTGCGCCGATGAGATGATGGCAACTAGCGAAAGGTCTTTGGGGATGCGCCAGCCTCGGTCGGCGACGGCCTGCATAATGCCTGGTATGGCGCGGTCATTCATAGCTACGATAGCGGTCAGATTTGGACATCTGCCCAATAGATCGTTGAATACCTCGTGCCCGGCTCGCGGTGTAGCGTGACAGAAACACGTGACGCCTTCCAGCCCAGTCTGTCTCACCGCCTGCTCGAAACCGGCCTGTGCTCGCACGGCCGGGCCGTAGCCCGAGTCGAATATCTCCTGGGATTGATTCAAGAAGGCGATGTGTTTGTGCCCTAACTCGGCAAGATAATTGATCGTGTCTTGTAGGGTCTTGGCGAAATCGATGTCTACGTAGCCGATGTCCTCTGCGTCCGCACACCGTCCGATCATGCTAAAGGGAAAATCGATTTCGCGCAGCAGGTCGATGCGCTCGTCTTTCAAGCACACTTCCATGACAATCATGCCATCTACTAGGCCTTGCTGGGTCAACTGCCGCAGTTTGTTCTGGTCGTGCAATTCAGATGGCCACACTACCAGATTGTAACCGTTTTCCGTGGCAGCATCAGCCGCACTCGTGATAAACTCGAGTTCTGTGATGCCCAGACCGCGCTCAGATACGGGAAAGTGCAGGGCGATGATCCTGCTTCGCTTGCTGGCCAAGCCGCGCGCGAGGGCGTGTGGACGATATCCTAACTCGTCCATCACTGCAAAAATGCGCTGCCGGGTCTCTTCAGATATAGGCCGCGTGCCATTTATTGCATAAGAGACGGTGCTCGGGGCAACACCGGCGCGCTTGGCCACATCTAGCATTGTAGGCATAGCTGTCTCGTGGAGTTATGTGGGGATGCGTTGCAATGGGTAGGGTAGTCGTTGATGATGTGAGAGATTGTAGTGTGAGACACACTGGCCAATTGGGCTACCTCTTTGAATGTAGAGGTCACATCTCCTCCCGGGAGCGCTCTCAAGCGAAACGAGACTCCCTTCTCGTAAAGGAAAGGTGGAATTGGGCCTGGTTTTGGGAGCGCTCTCAAGTCAAATATATCACAAACCCTGTGGCTTGTCAAGAAGTTCAGATTGTCGGGGTGCATTTGCCCCCTGGGGCGGCGGGCAATCGGCTTCCAGCGAAATAGGCGCAACACACGCTTTAGCATTCATCGAGCAAGGGC
>JAFGED010000128.1 GCA_016931785.1 Anaerolineae bacterium | reverse complement strand
TTGTATGATCCTATGCGCGTTGCGCGGTGTTGTTTCTTTCAACTCGGTCGGGTAAATCCATCTTGCCCCAGGGAACAAATGCACCCCTGTTCCCTGAGTGTTTGACCTGTGCCAGCGGCTGGCATATAATTATCGGTGGTGTCTGGGGCGAATTTGTACCGGGGGACAGGTGACATTTTGGCCCGGGGGGCGATGACGAATGCAACCGCTTGTGGTATAGTGGTACCAAATTTGAGCAAAACCAAGGAGGTATTCCCATGCAACCGTTAGAACTCGTGCTGACCATCGTTTTTGTAGGCGGGCTGGCGATCGTCGGGCTCGTCCTTCTCTACTTTGTCGGTCGGCGGATTTTCCGCCAGTTCTACCACCGCGTCCCGCCGAACCGGGTGATGGTCATCTATGGTAAAGGCAGGACCGCCTTCAAGGAGGATGGCTCGCTCGACCGGGTGGGCGTGCGCATGGTCACCGGCGGCGGCACGTTCGTCTTTCGCTTCAGGGAGGACTTTGAGTTCCTGGACCTGACCATCATGACCATTGCCAAGGCGAAGGACGAGGTCTACACGGTCGATGGCGTGCCGATCCGCCTCGACTGGGTGGCCCAGGTGCAGATCGACTCGAGCCACGAATCGCTCGTCACCGCCTCGCGCGCTTTCCTGGGGATGCCGCGCGAGGAGGTCAAGAACGTCATCGCCCAGACGTTGAGCGCCAACTTCCGCGCCATCGTCGGCCAGCTCACGGTGGAGAACGTACACCGCGACCGGGATGCCTTCGTACAGCGGGTGCAGGAGCTGGCCTCGGATGACATGAAGGCCATGGGGGTGCGCGTGATCTCGATGGGTATCGAGGAGATCACGGACGACCAGGGCTACTTTGAGGCCATGGCCAAGCCGGTGATCGCCGTGGTCAAGCGCGACGCCCTGATCGCCGAGGCGGAGGCCGACCGGGAGGCGCGCATCAAGGCGGCCAACGCCCGCCGCGAGGCGCAGCAGGCAGAGCTCGACGCCGACCGGGCGATCATCGAGCAGCGCGAGGCGCTGGAGCTGCGCGAGGTCGAAAAGGCCAAGACGGTCGGCCTGGCGCAGGCGCAGTCGGAGGAGGAGGTGCAAAAGCGCAAGGCCGCGGCGGTCGTGCAGCAGCAGGAGGCCGAGGTGCTCGTCCCCGCGCGCGCCCAGCGCGAGGCGGCCGAGATACAGGCCGACGCCGAGCGGCGCAAGGTGACGATCACCGCCGAGGCGCGGGCCCAGGCGACCCGCATCGAGGCCTCCGCCCAGGCCGAGGCCACCGAGGTCACCGGCCGCGCCGACGCCGGAAAGCTCAAGGCGATGGCGCTGGCCGAGGCCGACGGCACGCGGGCCACCCTGCTGGCCGAGGCCGAGGGCAAGGCCAAGCTGGCCGAGGCCACCGCCGCCGAGGGCGAGATCAACCTGCGGCAGGTGATCGCCCAGGCCCTGATCGACGCCGAGGTGAAAAAGATGGAGGCGCTGGGCGCCGCCCTGCAGGGCGTCGGCGAGAACGTGCGCATCGTCCAGTTCAGCGGAGGGGAAGGCGCCACCAGCAACAGCGCGCTGCTGGAGACGCTCAAGACCGTGCCGGAGCTGGCGGCCATCATCAACGCCAAGGCGGAGGCGCTCTCGGGCGAGAACCTGGAGCAGGTGCTGGCCAAGATCGCCAGCTTCATCTCCGCCGGCAAACCCGGAGCCGCGCCGGCGGCGGAGGCGGCGTCGCCGCCGGCAAGGGGCTCCAGCCGGCGGCCGTCATCCTCGCGGCGCAAAACGGCGTAGTTGATGACACCGGAAAGCGAACCGGGGCAGGTCAAACGATCTGCCCCGGTTTTGTATCCAGTCTTGGCTTGAAGCGCTAGGGTCTGGCTATGCCTCGACCAAATAAGCGGTCGCGCCATCCTCGTAGGTGAGCCAACCCTCTTTGCCATCCGGCGTGCGCACCTTCTGGAACGTGAAACGCTCGTCGTATTTTTTGGGTTTACCGATGGCCTCCACGACCGTTTGAGCGGCCACCTTGCCGATGACGGTCTCGCTCGTGGCGCTTTGTGGGCCGCACGGCCGAGGTCACCCAGGTGGCCTTTAGCCCGGGCTGCGAGTGTGCCTCGGATGAAGCCGTAAGGGGATGCACGGTGATTTCAGCCGGGACCGATAACGTGATCATCCTGTGGGATGTAGAAAGCGGGACGGCGCTCCGCCGCTACCAGGGTCACCAGGGCGCCATCACGGGCATCGTCCCTACACCCGGTGGCCGCACCATTCTCTCGGCTGCCGTGGATGGCACCGTGCGCGAGTGGCGCGTGGACCTGGATTATGACGATCTCCTGGCCTGGATCGCGGCCAACCGCTACGTGCCGGAGCTGACGTGCCAGCAGCGGGCGCAGTACCACGTCGAGCCGCTGTGCGAGGAGGGCAGCGCGCCGTAGTGGATAGGTTTACCCTGTTCTAGGCCTGCGCCTGAGTTCGCTCCATCAGCCACAGATTGACCAGCGTTTCGGGCAAAATGGCCGAGTTCTGAGTCTATTGTCCTCTCTCATCGAAGATGGTATAATCGACGGTAGAAACAATGAGGGTTGAAAGATGGCTGTGTTAACCACATATCACGGAGTAGTGGAAAAAGAAGGCATCGTGCGCGTGCGTGAAGGCGCCTTGCTTCCTGCGGGTACTGAGGTGATCATAGTCGCTGCAGAACTCGCTTCGCTGGAAGAACAAAAGCGCCGACTGGCCAACATTTCTGCGTCAGAGTGGCAGCAACCTTTCGACGCCGTGCGTGCTGCCTGGGATACATCTGAACCGGCACCAGGTGAAGACGATCTTCCGAGCGATGACGAGTTGGTGGCTTTGGTCCGGCAAGCACGGGATGATCAGTGAAGCCCGTTGCCGTCGTCGACCTCACCGAGATGGTGCGTCTGGCTATGCAGCGCCCGGAGCGCTCTCGCCTGTTCCAAGCGTGGGAAGCACAAGCCTTCGTGTGGGTTGTTTCAGAGCCGATGTTGGTAGAGTTTGTTGAGGTGACTGGCCGTCCAAAGTTTCGCCAAACGATTCGCCCCCTCGTTCGCGGTGCCGTCATCGAGGCGCTGCGAACACGAGCCTGCTTCGTGGCACCGGCGGCTGAATTTCCACACTGCCGGGACGTCAAGGACGATATCGTGGTGGCGACGGCTGTTGCCGCACGCCCTTGCAGTCTCGTGACGGCCGACCGAGATTTGTACGACGACGTTGACCTGGTAGACGCGCTGCGCAACTTGGAAGTGCACGTTGTTCAGCCTGGTGCGTTTTTGTCCACGCTGTAGGTGAGAAAACTCGCTAGTTGCCCCTTCTGTAACAGTCTCACCACGCCGCCTCATATCCAAACCGCGCCATTACATCTCCCGCTTGTTGCATCCATTCCTCAATGAGCATTTCCATCAGCGACTGCAACTCCTCAGGTGTGTGACCCAGCGCCTGCGAGAGCGCCTCGTAGACCCGCCGGGGAAAGTCTGCCGCAGAGGGCGGCCGCCAGCCGAACTGACACTTCAAATCGATGGACTGCGCCCAGTAGCCTTGTGCGAACCATTCCAGGTCGGCGCGGTTGATGCGGATGCCGTAATTGCGCAGGAGTTTGATCAGTGAGGCGCTCGAAGAGCGCCCATCGTCGTCGCTCAGCCGCTCCCCCTGACCATCCTGGCTGAAGATGACGAAGGTGAACGCGCACATCGAGAGGGCGTTGCACAGCACCCAGAAGAATTCCTTCTGCAGCATGCGCCGCACGACGCGCTCGAAGCAGGCGCGGTAGGCGGCCTCGTCCGAGCCGGGTGGGGGGAGCACCTCGTCGATCTTGTAGATCTGGCCGGAGTAATGGCTAAAGAAGCGCGAGAAGGGCATCAAAAAGGCCCACAGGGCATTGGCATGGCCGGCGTTGCCCAGCGTGCCTTTGCCGCCGGTGAAGACAATGTCCTGCATCTCCGGGTAAGCTTCGGCCAGGGCCTGGGGACCGTCGCCCACGGCGCGCAGGGCGGGGTACTCCAGCGCCTGGCCGGAGCGCAGCATTTCTACGGCTTGCACGGCAGCATCCAGCGCCCCCCCCTCAGTCCCCCCCGCGTTAGCGAGGGGGAGGTCAGCCGCCGGGATCAGCCCGCGCTCGACCCCCTCGAACAGCGCGCTCAATCCCAGGCCGACGTTCATCACATCGCAGCCCATTTGCTCGATAGGCAGGATCAGCCGCCGGTCGACCTCGGCCAGCAGGTCGAGGCGGCCCCGGAGCGAATCCTCCGCTGGCTCAAGCCCCAGCATGGCAAAGATGGCATAGGTCGGCTCAAAGTCGTCGAGGAACATATCGCGGCCGCCCGGGGCATAATCGACATCCACCCAGTGGTAGTGGCGGCAGTCGACCTGGCACCAGTGGCAGCCGGTCTTGCCCCGGCGGGTGGCCTTGAGCACCTGGGGGCCTCCCAGGTCGGCCAGCGAGTAGCCCACCTGTTGGGCGTTGCGGGCCGGGAGGGTGTTCTTGCCGTCCGGGTCTGCGCCGGTGGCGTACAGCTTGGCCACGGTGCCGCCGGTCTTGCCTGAAAGGCGCGCGCAGTGTTTATCGACCAGCGATGCGATGGCGCCGTTGGGATTGCGGGTGAAGGGGGTATCCTCGTAGCCAAAGAACTCGGCCAGCTCCACCGGCTCGCCGCGCAGCACCAGGGCGGCGGCGTAGCGGGCGAACACTGCCCCCGCGCCGCCACGCCCGGCGTGGTAGATCGCCTCGACGGCCACGTTGGCCGAGGCGTATCCCAGCCGCGCCCCCTCGCCCAGGGTAAAGATGGAGCCAGAGTGCGTGTCGCCATCCAACTCCTGCTCTAGCAGCCAGTAGTAGGCGCTGCGCTGGCCGGAGGGCAGCGTTTCAGAGGGCTTGAACTCTACAGCGAGATTGGGGGCACGGCCGCTGACAGCGACGATGGGGAGATTGGAGATTGGAGAATCGCCGACTCGCTGAACCGGCGATTCAAATACGATCGCATCCAGGCCCAGGTTGAGCAACTGCGCCGCCGCGCGCCCGCCGACAAAGCTGTAGTGCGGCACGCCCGTCAGCGGTGAGATGTAGCCCACGCTGGCTTTGTTGCCGGAGATAAAGGGCATCGGCCCGCGGGCGATGACGAGCGCGTCGTGGTCGCGCCGCAGCAGGTACTGGCACAGCGCCTCGCCGCTGAGGGCGAAATAATCCTCGCGGGGGTCTTTCAGCGTCTGGGTGTTGAGCGTTTCCAGCCGCCAGCGCTTGGCGATGGGATCGATGAGTAACAGTCTTCGATTCATATCTTCTTGCCGTTAGAGTCTTTGTCGCAAAACAGCGCGCTCGGCACGTTCTCGGGCAGGATCACCCTGAGCGCACCGGGTATGGTCTGGATGGTCACGGGCGTCTCGGTGAACGGCTCGTCGTCCACGTGAACGGGAAGGGGATGGGATGATTCGATGACGATCTCCTGCGCCTGGTAGTATGCTATTTGCGGGTCTCTCAGGTGCTGCCCGGTGGCTACCTTGAAGAGGTGCTGTGCATAGTTGAAAAGCCCCTCTCCCTTGAAGACGCACACGTCCACTTTCCCATCGTCCACGCGAGCCCGGACGCCAAGCGCCATCAGGCCCCCGTAGAGCTGGATGTTGCTGACGACGACGAGCGACGTATCGATTTCCTTCACTTCTCCGTCGAGCGTCAGCCTGACCCTGGCGCTCCGATAGTCGCGGCCCACGTCCAATGCCGTGCCCACGAACGCCCACGGCCCGAGCGTCTTTTTGTCCTTGGGGGACACGCTCGCCGTCACGGCCGCGTCCAGGCCGACGCCCGCCCACAACAAAAAGTGGCGCTCGTTGGCTCGGCCCAGGTCGACGGTGCGCGTCTTTCCCTCCACCAGGATGCGGGCGGCGTCGAGGAGGACGGAGCGGTAGGGGTTGACGGGCAGCGTATAGTCCAACTGCTCTTCCAGGTTCACCACCCAGCGGGCCAGGCCGGCGCCAGGGCCCAAGGGGCTCAGCACCGGGATGCGCATCTGCAAGGCCCACACGTTGGTCGTGCCAACGGGAAGCACGCCCAATGCTGCGCCGGTGTGCGCCAGCCCGCTGGCTACCTCGTTCACCGTGCCGTCGCCGCCGGCCGCGATCACCACGTCAGCCCCTGTGGACGCAGCCCGGCGCGCCAGGTCTGTAGCCTCCAGCGGCGCGCGCGTCTCTCGGACGGTGACCGCCCATCCCCGGCGCTTTAGGTAGTCCAGCACAAAGTCCATCTCGCGCCGCACGTCGCTGCGTCCGGCGCTGGCGTTATAGATCAGTTCCGCTTGCATCTTTCAGTATGGATGTGATCTGCGCTTCTATCGGTTCTCGGTACCGGCCTATACGGCGTCCCCTCGGCGATACACCTGTATCGCTGCCTCGCCCATGGGGCATTGAAACTCGCAGATGCCGCAGCCGATGCAGCGCTCGAGCAGGACGTAGGGGCGCTGGACGACGATATTCTGGCCCTGGGCGTTGGTCACCGCGGCCTCCTCCAGTTGGATCGCTTTCTCGGCCAGCGGGCACATCTCCTCGCAGACGATGCAGGGGGTATCGTAGGCCCACGGCAGGCAGCGATTGCGGTCGACGACGGCCATGCCGATCACCTGGGCCTGTTTCTCCTCCAGCGCCAGCGGCGGAATCGCGCCCGAGGGGCAGATTTGACCGCAGGCGTTGCAGCCGTGGTCGCAGTAACCCAGGCGCGGCACCAGGTGGGGCGTCCACAGCCCCTCCAGCCCGCTCTCAAAGATCGCCGGTTGCAGGCCCGATGTCGGGCAGACCTTCATGCACTGGCTGCAGCGCACGCAGCGGGAAAGGAACTCCTCCTCGTCTTCCACGCCGGGCGGGCGGATGAGGTGCGTGTTGGGCTTTTTGGCCCAGGCGTCGGTGCGCAGCAGGGCCAGGCTCGCGGCGCCGACGCCCAGCGCGGCCAGCACCTGCCGCCGCGTGGGGTCGTACTTTTGAGTTGGAGCAGGCCGCCAGCGCCACTCGAAGCCGATGCCTTGCTCAGGACAAGCCGCCAGGCAGTCCAGGCACACGGTGCACTCGGAGGGGACAATCTCGTATCCCGCGCCGGTGTCGATGGCGTCCAGGCGGCAGTCGCGCACGCAGTGGCCGCAGCGGTTGCACGCCGGTTGGACCACGGGTCGCAGCAGCGCCACCTTCGAGATCAACCCCAGCAGGCCGCCCAGGGGACACAGGTAGCGGCACCAGAACCGGTCGGCCAGGGCGTTGAGGGCCAGGATGGAGAGAAAGAGCAGGAAGATGAACACCCCCCCGCTAAAGGCCGGCTGGATGACGGGCAGCACCGGCCCACGCAGCACCCGCTCGATCCAGTCGATGGCCGGGCGCAGGAAGGCGACGGGGTAAAGCGCTCGCTCGACGGTGGTGACGGCCCGGTTGAGCGCGGGGAGCACCGCCGCCGTCATCGTGCGCGTGAACAGGGTGATGGGGTCAAAGATCAGCAGCGCCGGGCTGCCAAAGAGCGCCATCGCCAGGATCAGGAGCAGGAGGAGGTATTTGACCTTGCGCCAGCGCGGGGAGGGAGATTGGAGATCGGAGATTGGATGTAGGCGCACCCACTCCAGCAGCGTGCCCAGCGGGCAGACCCACCCGCACCACACCCGCCCCAGGAGCAGCGTCAGCGCGAGCGTGACGAGCGCCAGCGCCAGGCGGGGGATCCACGCCCGGCCGGCGATCATGGCGCCCAGCGCCGCCAGCGGGTTGAGCCTGAAAAAGAGGTCGGCCAGTGGAAAGGCGGCCCGCCGCTGCAATGCGGCAAAGAGAAGGTAGATGTAGAGGGCGAACGCCAGGATTTGGACGGCCTGGCGAACGCGCCGCCAGCGCGACCACGTCATCAATTTCCCCATAGGCGAACCAGCGTCTTTTGTAATTATCCAGCCCTTGTGGCGTTTTCTCCCCCCTCCAATTCCCCCCGCTGGGGGGAGGGTTCGGCTTCCCCCCC
>JAFGED010000127.1 GCA_016931785.1 Anaerolineae bacterium | reverse complement strand
GGAGGATGGGGGGGCGGGCGGCTTCGCCGCCCGCCCCCCCATCCTCCCAACTCATTTGAAGCGCACCCAAAAGATATTAAGGGGCAGATGGCACAGCAGCTGCTAGAGGATTCACTTGCGGTGTGGCGATTACGGGCAGCGGACGGATAAAAGCACGACGCCGTCCGCGTATCCCTCCGCCGGCCAGCGCTCCCCGCTCGCTGGCTCCCACAACCCCAGGCGGATCGTATAGTCTCCGCTTGCCACAGGGGCAAAGTGGCGTACGTCGCGCACGACCTCGCCGGGTTTCCACGCCCAGAAGGGCTGCATCCCCAGGAGTGGATAGCCGTCGGCCTGGGCGACCAGCGCGTTCTCCGCGTCCAGCAGATGCGCGAACACCGTCGCGTCCGTCTCTACCGCGCTTTCAGCCCGCCAATACGCGGTGAGGTGCACCTGCCCCGCTTCATCGCAGATGGGGGTTGCCTCCAGCAATGTCACGCGGTCTCCAAACCGGGCCACTGGCTCGCCGGGCGGCGCGTCCGCGCCCACCGTGCCTGCCTCGACCAGGCTGATGCGCTCCGGCTCGTAGTGAGTCAGGTAGACGGCGGCTGCCTTGCGCGCGGCCTCGGCCAGCTCTTGCCAGCCGACCTGGTCGCCGTGGAGTTGGACGCCGTACCCTGGCAGCGGCGCTGGCGCGACGACGCCGAAGGAGACGGCCTCCGCCGCGTCGGATATGCCGGTGTGCACGTAGACGAGCCCATCGGCGGTGACGCGGGCGGGCAGAGGGGTGATGCCTTCGAATCCCAGCGGATAGACGCGACTCTGCGGCGTGATCCGCAGCGGCAGATTGACCAGCAGCAGCGGGCGGTCGCGCTCGGCGGCTTTCGCCGCCTCCCAGATGGGTTCTCCTGCCATCCGGTAGAGTCGCACGCCGTCCTTGATAAAGAGTCCGGCGGGTATCAGCGCCATTGCCAGGATGCCTACTGCGATCAGTTGCCGGGAGAGGCGCAGGCGCGCCAGCCATGGGCTCAGGGCTGCGGCCCACATCAGCGCCATGCCTGCTGCCGTCATGTACAAGAAGCGTGGGGCCAGCATGAACCAGTCAGCCTCCATGGCGGCCAGTGGCGGGACGGCGAAGAGCGCGAACCAGCCCGCACCCAGCAGGAAAGCGCCCCTGTTCTGGCGCAGCCCGCTCCAGGCCAGCAGCGCCAGCGCCGGCAGGGCAGCCAACCACAGGCCGATCTCGGCGCTGTGGGTGGTCCACGTAGTCGCCCATTGGGGAAGCGGTGCGATGGGATAGATCGCCCCTTGCGCCAGGAAACCCGCGCTGCGCTGCAGGTCTGTAGGAGTGAGGCCAAAGCCGGCGGCCCCGGCGCCGCGCATCGTGTGCCAGATCAGCGCCGTGATGGCGAACAGGGCGATGAAAGCCAGCGGCCACGGGGATAAGCGGCGCGGCCATCGGCGCTGCATCCATCCCACCCCCTCGGTGAGCGCGACCATGATCCCCGCCAGCAGCCCGGCCTCGTAGGTGAGCGCCGACATCGTGGTGAGCAGCAGGGCCAGGCCGATCCAGCGCGTTCCGCGGCCTTGGCGCCCGCGGTCGTAAGCCAGCACCGCTCCCGCCGCCATCGCGCTGACGAGGGGGTTATACACCGCGCCGGGCCAGGCGACGGCCTGCCGTGCGAAGGGAAAGGCGGCGAACAGCATGGAGCCCAGGCAGGCGGGAATGCTGCCTGTTTTCTCTCTGCCTTTTCCCGTTGGTGAGACCCACGCTGCAGCCAGCAGCCCCGCCAGCCATGAGGCGGCAAAGTGAGCGATCACGTTGAGCAGGTGTAGGCTAAACGGATGCAGCCCCCCGAACAGTGCGCCCCACACGCGCCACAGGCTGTACCACAGGGGGCGGTAGTAGCCGTAGGGGCTGGGGCTGCTCCACAGTTCGTCCCACGAGATCGATTCTAGCCAGGGAATTTGCACCAGGTCGTCGGAGAACAGCGGGAGCGCGAGGGCATCCCCGTAGAGCAGCGCGGTGAGCGCCAGCGCGATCAGACCCGAGGCGATAGCGGGGTGGGCCAGGACGTGGGGGGAGAATCGTCTATCAGTCGTGTCGGAATGGCTCATCTTTTGTAATCGTGACGGTCGGGCTGTTTTTAACCCCTTCGCACTTTTTGGGCGAAATCACCTTGGACAATGGGAGAGAAGAGCACCCAAGTTGTTTTTGAACGCTTGCTAAGAATAGCCCGAATGGCTTTTTTGAGCCCGGAGATTTATCTCTGGGCGGGGCGGCTTTTTTAACGCGGCTTGTATCTACTCAGGCTGTTCACCCGAGCAGTGGCCTCGCTCAAAAAAGGGAGAGTCCTTCCTCCTCTTTTTGTCGCGAAAGGCAACTGCGAAGCAGGGCTGAGTAGTTACCGCGGCTTTATTATAGCGAGAAGTGGGCCTGTCGCAAGCACCCTCGCAAAAGTCCACGCGATCTCTGCAAACGTGTGACAGAATCGCTGCATTTCTATGATAGGCTGCTCAGTGTCGTGAAAAGTCGTCGCTATAGGGTGTCAAGCACCTGGGTGCAACGCTTGGTGGGCGCAGGGTGTGGACGTGGAACGCTTTTCTGTGGTAGAATGTGACGCCTGCGTTGGGGAATCATCGGGCGTTCGTCTGGTTGCCGCAGTTGAGCCTGTTTGGGGATGTGCTATAATAGCTACTATCCCTGTGGAACCCGATGGGCGAAGCTGGCGTCTTGAGAGTGATTGCTTCGGACCGGTGGAGCCAGCCTTGACCGCGAGCTTGGACTGTTGGAGAAACCAGGATCGCGACAGGAGGTCTTGTGAAGAGAACAACCTGGATTGTACTTGCCCTCGTGACTCTGTCAGCTTGGACGGTTCAGGCCGCCCCGGCTCAGGATGACGCCGGTTTGACGATCTCTGCCAGCGTGGGTTTTGACGGTTACTGCCGTGCCGATTCCTGGTGCCCGGTGTACGTCGTCCTTTCGAACGAGGGGGCAGATCTCGAAGGGGAGTTGCGGGCTTCCCTGGAGGATGTCGACGGGTCCAGCGTATACGTCAAACCTATCGCGCTTCCCGCTCACTCGCGCAAGGCGTTTTTCTTTACATTCCCGTTTTATGACCTCGTATCTCATCCCCATGTTGGAATCAAGTTCATGGCCGGGAAAAAAACGCTCGTCTCCAAGACGGTCGCGGCGGTTCTTGTCGAGGAGAATGAGCGGCTCTATGGCTTCGTCAGCAGCGCCCCTTCGGAGTTCAATTTCCTGGGCACCGTCTCACCCGTCGGCGGAAAAGCCAGGTCGGCTCAACTGGACCTGGCGTCGCTGCCTCCGGATCCGTTGGCGTGGGAAGGGCTCAACGCACTGGTCCTGAACGACGTGGATACGACCGCGCTTCGTGATGAACAGAGGCAGGCGCTTGAGAGGTGGGTGGCTCACGGCGGCCATCTGATCGTGGGGGGCGGCGCGGGAAGCGCGGGCACGGTGGCCGGCTTGCCCGACCTGCTGCCGGTTTCGATTGGCGGCACGCGTTCGGTGGACGACCTGTGGGGGCTGGGCGAGTTTATGGGCGCACCTGTCGCTCCTGGTCCTTACGCGATTGTCGAGGCGACCTTGCGGGATGGGGAGGCCCTGGTTGAGCAGGAGGGGGCCATCTTGGTGGCTCGCCGCGCTTATGGCGGAGGAGGTGTGACTTTCCTGGCGTTTGATGCCGGGGTGAACCCGTTCGTCGATTGGGATGACAACGTGTTGCTATGGCGGTGGCTTCTCGAAGAGGCAGAGGGGAGCCATCGGCTCGGCATACGTAACGGCTACCAAGCTCACGAGGCCGTCAACACGATCCCCGGCGTTCAATCCCCTTCCATTTTGTACATTCTGGGTTTCCTGCTCGTCTATACGATCGTGATCGGCCCGGTCAACTATCTCATTTTGCGCAAGTTGGACCGGCGCGAGCTGGCGTGGGTTACGATCCCGCTGCTGATCCTGGCCTTTAGCGCCTGTGCTTACGTGACGGGCTTTCAGGTGCGGGGGTTCAAGCCAATCGTGCATCGTCTGTCTGTGGTGAGTGTGCCGCAGGGATCGCAGGTCGGGCGTGTGAGCCAGGTGGTGGGCCTCTTTTCGCCGCAGCGTACGAATTACGATGTGCGGCTGCCAGGAGCGGAGGTGCGCAGCCTTCCCGCGAGCTACTACTATGGCGGGTTGCCGGGCCAGCCGCTGCTCGTCTCTGATGGGGTGGAGGGGGTGACGGTGACCGATCTGCGAGTGGATGTGGGGGGCATCGAGCCCTTCATCGCGGAGGGATATGTGGACGTGGCAGGCGTCGACGCCGCCCTGCGATTTTCGAAAGAGGCAGGTAGGCTCTACCTGGAGGGGACCATGCGCAATGGGCAGGTGGCTCTGAAGGATGCCGTTCTTATCGTGGGCGGCCGCATCGAGTCGCTCGGCGACCTCGCCGCCGGGCAGGAGGTCCCCGTTCGGATGCCGTTCAACAGCGGCTCGCTGCCTGCTTACACTTTGGTCGAGCGGATATTGGGCTCCTCCGATTACTGGAATGATACGCGCCTGTATCGGCGCTACGTTTTCTTGGGGGCTGTTTTGAATCCGAACGATTATGGTCCCTATGCCAGCAGCGGTGTGTCTGTCAGGACGGGCTTGGAAGGCGGTATATATCTGGTCGGTTGGTCCGATGAAAGCGTCCCCCTCTCGGCCGAGGTGGTGGGGCGCTCCTATTCTGCGATTGAGACGGCGCTCTACGTCTATGCTTTACCCGTGGCAGAGGCGGCGGTCGCCGCTGGCCTTGATATTCCCTCGGATCTCATCCAACGCGAATTGGTAGATGTGGTGGGCCGTGTAGAGGATCTGCCCGAGGGGGTCTTTATGGAAATGCAATCTGAGGCCACGTTCCGCTTCAGTATTTGGCCGGGCGTGGAAGTGGGTGAGGTAGACGAGATTATTCTGGATATGCAGGGTCCCGATTACACTCTCCCCCCGGCTGTCTCGATATGGAACGTGGAAAGTGAGGATTGGCATAGATTGGACGTCGGGTGGGGGCAGTCTTCGATCCCGAATGCCGGGCGCTACATCTCGCCTTCAGGGAGCGTGCTGCTGCGTCTGGAGACGGTGAACGGTGTCGTCTTGGAGAATCTGGCACTCGCGATCAAGGGGCAATGACGATGGCAGCTATTGTGGAAACACGGGGGTTGGTCAAGCGGTATGGCCGCCTGACGGCGGTCAAGGATCTGGATCTCGTGGTTGAAGAGGGGACCGTTTTCGGTTTTGTGGGACCGAACGGCGCGGGCAAGACGACGACGATGCGCATCTTGGCTACACTTCTACGTCCGACTTCGGGGGAAGCGAGGGTCGCGGGCTTTTCGGTGCACAAGCAGCGGCGCGACGTGCGGCGTGCCATCGGCTACATGCCCGATTTTTTTGGCATCTATGGCGACATGCGGGTCTGGGAGTATCTGGACTTTTTCTCTGCCTGCTACGAGATTCCCCCTGACACGCGCCGTCGGCTGGTGGACGATTTATTGGCGCTGGTCGATCTCTCTCATCGTCGCGATGACTATGTGGACGCGCTCTCGCGCGGCATGAAACAGCGGCTGTGCCTGGCGCGGGCGCTGGCCCACGACCCCAAGGTGTTGATCCTCGATGAGCCGGCCTCCGGCCTCGATCCACGGGCGCGGGTCGAGATTCGCGAGCTGCTGCGCGAGTTGCAGGCGATGGGCAAGACGATCTTTGTCTCGTCCCACATCCTCTCCGAGATAGAGGAGGTCTGCACGCACATCGGCATCATCGAGGCGGGGCAGTTGGTGGCCACGGGGACGATGGAGGAGATGCGGAGGCTCATCCAGGCACACCGTGTCCTGCGCGTGGGGTTGGCAGGGCGGATCGACGAGGCGCAGGCTTGGCTGGCGGGGCAGCCCGATGTGATGGGCGTCGAGCCGGTGACGGGAAATGGTGAAGGTAACCTGGAGGTCACTTTCACCGGTGACGACGAGGCGTTGGCGCGGTTGTTACGAGAGATGGTGGGCGCCGGCTTTCCGGTGCTGGCGTTCCGCGAGCAAGCGGGCGACCTTGAGGACGTGTTCATGCGCCTGACCAAGGGCGTGGTTTCGTAGTGGCAGGCTTCCCAGGTCTCGAAAGTATCTTCTCAATAAGTAGGGGAAGACGGGGGGGTGTGAGGGCGGCTGCGCCGCCCTCACACCCCCCCCAACCCCCCGGATTATTGAGAAGATACCCTCGAAAGGCCTAGGAGGTCCGGGAGATGGCGGTTTGAGAGGACTCGGGGCAAAGGCGCGCGGCAATCCTCTTTTCCAGCGGGAGTTGCGGCGCATCCGGCGCAGGCGCTGGTGGCCGGGACGGCGTTTTTTTCTCTTCTACCCGGCGTTGCTGGGGATCGCGCTGGGCTTTGGCGTGCTGCTGTTGTTGACCGACTGGCTTGGAGTGCGAGTTTTGGCCGTCGGCGCCGGCGCGGTCGTTGGTCTTGTTTTGGGCGTGGTTGTTTGGTTGCTCAATATCGCGCTGCCCTGGATCGCTCCGGCGCTTGCCGCCGCGACGATTGCCCGCGAGCGGGAATTGGGCACGCTCGACGTGTTACGCACCACGCTGTTGAGTGGGCGTGCCATCGTGTTGGGCAAGCTGATGGGCTGCCTGGCCCAGTTGTGGCCCGGGTTGCTTCTGCTGGTGCTGTTGGCTCCAGTCCAGGTCGTTGGGGCTTTGGGCGGGCGCACGACGTGCCTGTGCCCGGCGTATCCCGGTCTCACGATGCAGGTGATGAGCCTTGAGTTGGGTGTCGAGTATTTCATTGTCAGCCTTGCCATACAAATCGTGATGGGGATGCTCCAACCCCTAGTCGATGTGTTCTTTAACCTGGCTTTGGGGTTATTTGTCTCAGTCTTGATGCGCTCGTCGGGGGTGGCGATTGCCGTTTCATACGGCGTGGTTCTGGCCGTGCGGGTCGGCGCGTGGTTGGCGACCTCAGTGCTGGGGGCTGTGGTGCTCTACGCGCTGCTAGAGGTGGGGGCAATCGAGCTGGCCTCTGGTGCCCCGACTCCGGGGATGATATCGGCGTTACTTGGCGGGTTATTTTCGAACCTGATTCCCCTGGCGGTGCTCTTGGCCGAGTGTCTCGGGGTGGTCGGATTGGTTTGGGGAGCCATTTGGCTGCTCGACCGAGAGTAGGAGGATTGTGATGGGAGAAGCGCCTGTATCGACAGAGCGTGATGAGCGCAAAACGTCGCGTGTGCTGCGCCGCTTGTGGAATCCACTGCTGGTCAAGGAACTCCGCGGACGCATGCGCGGTGCGCGAGCGTTCGTCGTGTTGTCCGTATACTTGCTGATGCTCAGCTGCTTTACGTCGCTTATCTACTATGCCTACACCTTGAGCATATCGGGACCCGGCAGCGGGTCCTCGATGGCCTACCTGGGCAAGGTCGTCTTTTCCAGCGTGGTCATCATCGAGATCTTTATGGTCACCTTTCTCACGCCGGCCTTTACCGCCGGGGCGATCAGCGGCGAGAAGGAGCGTCAGACCTACGAGCTGTTGCGCACGACGCTCTTGCCCGCTCGCAAGGTGGTGCTCGGCAAGTTCTATTCCGCATTGATCTACATGCTCCTGTTGATCCTGGCGGCGGTGCCTTTGGAGAGCTTGGCCTTTGTCCTGGGGGGTGTGGAGTTGGGGGAGCTCGCCCTGGCGCAGGTGATCTTGCTCGTGGCGGCCGTCTTTTTCGCCGCCGTGGGGTTGGTCTTTTCATCTCTGGTGCGTTCGACGTTGGCCGCGACGATCATGTCCTATGTCGTGGCGTTGTTGGGCACGATTGGGCTGCCGGTTCTTTTACTCTTTTTTGGCACGATGGTCATCTCTGCAATCTTTGCTACAAGTTCGGCGCCGTCTTGGTTGGCCGAGGTTGTCACGATGTACTCGCTGGTTCTGCTTTCTAGCTTGAGCCCTATCTCCACAGCTGTGTTGGCAGAGGTCTTTTTGCTGGAGAACGATGCTCTCTTCTACTTTTGGCAGGATATCAGCTATGCGTCGGGAACCTGGCATAGGATCCTGGTGCCTTCTCCGTGGACGATCTATGTTGTGATCTATTTGTTCTTTGCCCTGCTCATGCTGCTGATCGCGATGCTGCAGGTGCGCCGGCAGGCGACACAGTGAGATGAAGACCGAGACGCCGATTCTCAAGTTATCACCCTTATATGCGTATCTGCGCCGCTGGGGGCTGCGCCTCCGGCTTGTCGAGAGCCTATCCTGGGGGCCGTGGGGCGGCGCGGTGGGCCTGGGGCTGGGCTTGCTGCTGGCGCTGGCAGCCCGGCTGTGGCCGCTGTTGATGTCCCGTCAGGTGCTCGACCTGGCCGGGCTGTCGATGCTCGTCGGTATGGCGGTCGGCCTGGCGATAGCTTGGCTGCGCCCGCGTGGACCGTTGCGCCTGGCGCGCACCTTCGACCGCCGTTTAGGGTTGGCCGAGCGTCTGGCGACCGCCGTCGAGATCGGCGCCGGGCGTCTGCGGGCGGGTCCGGTGATGGCGCGGGCGCAGCTTGCCGATACGCTCGACGCCGCTCGCCGCACCGATCATCGCGCGCTGTTGCCGCTGCGCGTCTCCCGCCCGGCGTTGATCGCCCTGCTCACGCTGACGGCAGGCCTGGCGGCTTTGCTTTGGCTGCCCAATCCCCAGGAGGATGTGCTTCTGCAGCAGGCCGCCGTGCAGGCGGCCATCGAGGAGCAGATCGAGGACCTGGAGGCGGTCAAGGAAGAGGTGGCTCAGGCTGAAGGCCTCACCGAGGAGGAGCGCGAGGCGCTGTTGGCGGCGCTCGAGGAGGCGATTGCCGGGCTGGAGGAGGGCGAGGCGACGCCCGAAGAGGCTGTGGCGGCGCTCTCCGAGGCGGAGCAGGCGCTGGCGGAACTGCAGGACCCAGGCGCGGCAAAGGTGCAGGCCGGATTGGAGCGCGCCGCCGAGGGGATGGAGGATTCGGCGCTCACCGAGGAGATTGCCGAGGCGTTGGCCAGGGGCGATTATCAGGCCGCGGCCGAGGCGCTTGCCGAATACGGCGCCGGGGAGGGCTGGGATCTGACGGAGGAGGAGGCGCTCGAGCTGGCCCGCGAGCTGGCCGAGGCCGCCGAGGCGTTGGCAGAGGCCGATCCCGAGCTGGCGGAGAAACTGGCCGAGGCCGCGGAGGCCATCGAGTCCGGCGACATCTCGGAGGCGCAGGAGGCCATCCGGGCGGCGGCGGCCCAGATGGGCGAGGCCGGCGAGCGGGTGGAGCGCCAGGAGGCGGTCGAGAGGGCCCTGGCCGAGCTGCAGGAAGGCCGGGAGGAGATTGCCGGGGTCGGTGGTCAGCCCGCGGGGGGAAGCAGGCCTGGACAAGGCGGCGCGCAAGGGCCGCCCGGTGGGCAGCAAGCGGGCAGCGGCCAGCAGACCCAGCCGGGTCACAGCGAGGACGCCGGCAGCGGTGCTCCCTACGACGAGGGTTACGACCCGGATCGCATCGACGACGAGGGTGTGGGGGTCGACGTGGGCCGCGAGGGAGGCGAGGGCGTGTCGACGGGCAGCGTATCGGTCCCGGCGCCGGAGGGGGGCAGCGCCAGCGTGCCCTACCGTGAGGTGTATGCCGACTACTCTGAGCAGGCCGGCGCTGCGCTGGAGAGCAGCTACATTCCGCTGGGAATGAAGCAGTACGTGCGCGATTATTTCAGCTCGCTGGAGCCGTAGATGAAGCCGAACGACGACGTCGTGTACTATGACGCTGCTGGCGGCGTCGTATTGTGTGATGGGCGTGTGCTGGCGCTCAAGCGGCCCAGCCGCGCCGAGGTGCGCCTGCCCAAGGGGCACGTCGAACCGGGGGAGGATGCACAGCTGGCCGCCCTGCGCGAGGTGCGCGAGGAGAGCGGATACGACGGTTTGATCGTGCAGGCCGATCTGGGCGAGCAGATCGTCGAGTTCGACCACGCCGGTCGGCACGTCGTGCGCAGCGAGCGTTATTTTTTGATGGCGCTGGCCGATCCTGGCGCGGCGCCTCACCGCGGCGAGGCCCAGTTCGAGCCTGAGTGGCTTGCGTGGGATGAGGCGCTGGCCGAGTTGACCTTCGAGGCGGAGCGTGAGTGGGTGCGCCGGGCGAGGCGAATGAGTGAATAGACGAATGGGGGATCAGGAGAGAAATGACCAAATTTGAACAGACAAGGTGGACGCTGAGATCGCTGCTGGAGGCGCATGAGGGCGAGGAGTTTGAGCGGCTCTTGGCCGGTCTGGAGCAGCAGGTGGCGCGGTTCGAATCCTACCGTGAGAGACTCTCGCCCGAGATGGCTGGCGACGAGTTCCTGGAGGCGCTGCGGCTTTCCGGGGACATTTACGCCATTCTACACCGGTTATCCGCCTACGCTTCCCTGTGGTTCTCCGAGGATACCCAGTCGCAGGCGGCGCTCAGTTTCATGGCGCGCATGGACCAGCTATCTGCCGAGATCCAGAATCGTATGTTGTTCTTCTCGCTGTGGTGGAAGGGCCTGGACGAGGAACCTGCCCGGCGCCTGCTCGCCGGCAGCGGCGACGATGCCTATTATCTCGAATCCCTACGCCGTTTCAAGCCGCACACACTGTCAGAGCCGGAGGAAAAGGTCATCAACATCAAGGACGTCAACGGCCCCAATGCATTGGTGAGTTTGTACGAGACGATCACCAACCGCTTCACCTTCAAGCTCGAGGTAGATGGCGAGACAAAGGAGATGACGCGGGCCGAGCTAGCCTCCTACATCCGCAACCCCTCGGCCGGCTTGCGTGCGGCGGCGTACCAGGAGCTCTATCGCGTCTACAGCGATCAGGCGACGGTTTTGGGCCAGGTCTATAGCCACCTGGTGCGCGATTGGGCCAGCGAGCAGGTGACGCTGCGCGGATTTGATTCCCCTATCTCCGTTCGCAACCTGCGCAACGATATTCCCGATCCGGTCGTGGAGACGCTGTTGGACGTCTGTCGCGCGAACATGCCGGTTTTCCACCGCTACTTCCGGTTCAAGGCCCAGCGCCTGGGTTTGGACCGGCTGCGTCGCTACGACGTCTATGCGCCCATCAGCGCAGCGGAAAAGGCGTACCCGTTCCCGGAGGCGGTCGATCAGGTGCTGGGCACGCTGGATCGATTCTCGCCCGAGCTTGCGGCTCACGCTGAGCGCGTTTTGGCCGATAGCCACCTCGATTCGGAGATCAGGCGGGGAAAGCGCAGCGGCGCCTTTTGTTACTCCGTGCTGCCCGGGATGACGCCGTGGGTGCTGACGAACTATGTGGGCAAAGCCGACGATGTGCGCACACTGGCCCACGAGTTGGGTCACGCGGTCCACGGGCTGATGGCGGCGGATCATTCCATTTTCACCTTCCACTCGACGCTCCCCCTGGCGGAGATGGCCTCCGTCTTTTCCGAGATGCTGCTGACCGACCGGCTGCTCGCCGAGGAGAGCGATCCTGCCGTGCGGCGCGATCTGCTGGTCCTGACGCTGGACGATGCGTATGCCACCATCGCCCGCCAGGCGTACTTTGTGCTGTTCGAGATCGACGCCCATCGGCGGGCCGTGGAGGGCGCGACGACGGACGAGCTCTGCGAGCTTTACCTGGACAATCTGCGCGACCAATTCGGCGATTCGCTCGATCTCTCCGACGACTTTCGCTGGGAGTGGACGTCCATCCCGCACATCTACGGCACGCCTTTCTATTGTTATGCCTACAGCTTTGGCCAACTGCTGGTGCTGGCGCTGTATCGTCAGTACAGGCAGGAGGGGGGGGCTTTCGTGCCGCGCTATCTAAAGATACTGTCCTACGGCGGCTCCGCCAGCCCGGCGCACATCATCGGCGAGGCGGGCTTTGACATGGCCGCGCCCGACTTTTGGCAGGGCGGTTTCGACGTGTTGAGCGGGATGATGGACGAGTTGGAGGCGCTAAAGGCGTGATTGCCCTTTCTACCGGCTCACTCTACAGCTATGGCACCGCGCGCGTTTTTGCTCTCGCGGCGCACGCCGGCTTTGACGGGATCGAGATCATGGTCGATCACCGCTGGGATACCCGCCAGCCGGACTATTTGCGCGCCTTGTCCGGCGGCCACGATCTGCCCATCGTCGCTCTACACAGCCCCTTCCTCACACTTGATGCGCCCGGCTGGCCGGACGACGAATTGGGCCGCCTGCAGCATACCGTGGCGCTGGCGCAGGCGCTCGACGTTCCTACGGTGGTCACCCACCTGCCGTTTCGCTTCCACGCGCTCGTGGGGCGGTGGTACGCTGCCCGGCAGCGCAGCTTCAAGCTGCCCGTGCCGATTCGCCGCCGCGAGCCTTACGCGCGCTTTCTGTGCAACGGCCTGGGGGCGCTCGAGAGCGAGGCGGGGGTCACGGTCGCCGTAGAGAACATGCCCGCGCATCGATTCCTGGGGCGGCGGGTCAACGGCTATACGTTCAACAGCGTCGCAGAGATCGCGCGCTTTCCTCACCTCACGCTCGATACGACCCATTTGGGCACCTGGGGCTTGGACCCTGTGGCGGTCTATGAGCAGTGGCGCGAGCGCGTGGCGCACGTGCATCTTTCCAACTTTGACGGACGCGAGCATCGTTCGCCGCCCGATGGCCACTTGCAATTGGCGGCGCTGCTGCGGCGTCTGGCCGATGATGGCTACCAGGGCGCGGTCACCGTCGAGACCAGCCCGGATGCGCTGCACGCCGAGGATGAAGATAGGTGCCTGGCCGCCCTGCGCCGAGCGCTGGCGTTTTGCCGGGAGCATTTTGTAAGGAGATAACTATGCCGGAAATCTCACCCGAACAATTCCGCGAATCCGCCGCCAAGATCGAGGCCGAGGTCGGCAAGTACATCGTCGGCCAGCGAGAGGTGGTGCGTCACACGCTCGTCTGCCTCATCGCCGGGGGACACGTGCTGCTGGAGGGCGTGCCGGGACTGGGCAAGACGATGCTGGTGCGCACGCTGGCGCGGGCGCTCGATCTAAAGTTCGCCCGCATCCAGTTCACGCCCGATCTGATGCCCGCCGACATCGTCGGCACCGATATCCTCGAGGAGGCGGAGGACGGGCGGCGCGAGTTTCGCTTCCAGCCCGGGCCGGTCTTTACCAACCTGCTCCTGGCCGACGAGATCAACCGCGCCACACCCAAGACCCAGTCGGCGCTGCTGGAGGCGATGCAGGAGCGCACCGTCACCGTCGCCAACCGCTCCTATCCGCTGGAGCCGCCCTTTCTGGTGCTGGCGACGCAGAATCCCATCGAGATGGAGGGCACCTACCCGCTGCCCGAGGCGCAGTTGGATCGATTCCTGTTCAAGGTCAATGTCGCGTTTCCGGCCTCGGGTGAACTGGTGGAGATCCTGAGCCGCACCACCGGCGGATCGGAGCCGGAGGTGGGCATCGTGGCCGATTGGGCGACCGTGCTGGCGATGGGAGCGCTGGCGCGGCAGGTGCCCGTCGCCTCCAACGTGGCCGATTACGCCGCCCGGCTGACGATCGCCACGCATCCTGAAAGTGACGCGGCCCCAGAAGCGGTGCGCCGGTACGTGCGCTACGGCTCCAGCCCGCGCGGTGCGCAGGCGCTCATCCTGGGAGGCAAGGTGACGGCGCTGCTCGCCGGGCGGTACAACGTCGCGTACGAGGATCTGCGTGCAATTGCTCCCGCTGCGCTGCGTCACCGCGTGTTGCTCAATTTCGAGGGCCAGGCAGAGGGTGTGAGCGCGGACGATATAGTGGGCGATGTGGTTGGCGCAGTAGCCGAGCCTTGAAGGGGGGAGCAGGTATTAAGATGACAGGATGCAATGCCTCACACGCTGTCTTTTGTCGCGTTTTGATTCAGCGTGAAGGGCATTGCACCCTGTGTAGATTATTCTTAATCGGGCAGGGTTTTTCCAGCTGCTTTCTATTCGGGTGGGAAGAACTCGACGCTATCTAGCATCGCGTAAAAGTAGGGCTCGTACGTATCCCACTCTGCGCTGGCCATTACGAATACGTATCCATAGTCGTTGGCGACCACCACGGCGAGCAGACCCTGACTGCCTGTGCTTCTTACGTCGGCAATCATAGCGTCCTCACCGCCCAGGGTGGTGGATGTAGGCCGTCCGACTCCTGAAAAGAGGTTGGAGGCATTATCCCACAGATCGTCTAGGTCGTTGACTCCAAAGTCATCCAAGGAGCCTACAAGCACGATAAGTGCAGCACCTTCATCGCCATCGGATGAGAGAAAGTCATCCGTCGCGAAATAGACGCCGCCTTCCTGCGGCAGGTGAATCCAGTCGTCGGGGTAGCTTATTGCAAATCCGTACTCTTCTCCGGTGTACCTGTCTGGGACCAGCTCTGGTGTGGGCGTGGGGGTAGGCGTGGGTGTGGGCGTGGGTGTGGGCGTGGGTGTGGGCGTGGGTGTGTTGGTGGGTGTGGGCGTGTTAGTGGGCGTTGGCGTCGGCGTGTTTGTAGGTGTGGGCGTTGGCGTTGGCGGCATGAGGGGCTGGCAGGCGAGGCCCATGGCCGCTAGAAATACGATCGGTAAGAGGATGTGTAGATATTTGAACTTGGACATAGTAGTCTCCTTTCTTTTTCTGATCTTTTTGCCCTGCGGCAGGCGGCTCACAACAATGGCCCTATTATACAGTCTGTAGGTAATAGAAGCAAGGCCCGCAAGGTCCTGAGGGTATGTCAGTTTTGGGGCATGTTCACTTCGCCGTAGATATGCCGCTTGTCATAAGCGCAGTTGTTGTTGACTCGTTTTGTATCTGATGGGGTGCTAGAGATGGCGTTGCTCGCCGCGGATTTTCTGGCCAAACTGGATCGACTCGCCCTGGTCGCTCGACGCGTGCGCGCCGGGCAGACTGTGGGCGAGCGGCGTTCCACCAAGCGCGGCACCTCCGTCGAGTTTGCCGATTACCGGGACTATACCCAGGGCGACGACCTGCGGCGCGTGGACTGGAACGTCTACGCCCGGTTGGAGCGCCCCTACGTCAAGCTGTTCGAGGAGGAGGAGGACCTGGCGGTCCACGTCCTGTTGGACGGCAGCGGGTCGATGGATTGGGGGGATGGAG
>JAFGED010000126.1 GCA_016931785.1 Anaerolineae bacterium | reverse complement strand
TAAGCGCCTATGGCAACTTTTCGCTTTGCTCAAAGTTGCTTGGCAGTTGCTTCGCAACTGCCACTGGCAAACAGCGCCGTTTGCACGTCGTATCGACAACACCGTTATACATGTGGATTCGCTAAGCGCCTATGACAACTGATACCGCCATCGTCAGTCTTCGACCGCTCCGCCTGGTCGAAATACTCGACCAGGGGTTTCGCCTGTATCGACGCAACTTTCTCAAGTTCACCGCCATCGTCGCAGCTCCGATGATTCCGACCATGCTGCTGGTGCTGGCTCCTATGGTGCTGTTCGCCCCGTTCCTCCTACAGGATCAACTCGACGAATGGGGGTTTCAGATACCGACCTCTCTCGGCTTCTTTTCCTTCCTGACCGGCACGGGGCTCACCATCCTTACATCGGCCATTGGAGGAACTGTCCTTCAAAGCCTCGCACCGGCGGCCATCGCTCGGGCCGTGACAGACGCCTATTTCGGTGGGGCTACCAGCATCGCCAGCACATACCGCAAACTCAAGCCACATCTGCTGCGGTTGTTTGGCGCGGTGGGCCTCCTGCTCGTGCTCATCCTGGGCTTGTCGCTCGCATCCAGCGCCCTATCCTCCATCGTGCCATGCATCCCACTCTTGCTGATGCCCGTACAGTACGGCGTCATGATATTCATCCAAGGGCTCATCCTACCCCTCGTCCCCCCGGTGGTCACGCTCGAACGGCAAGGGGTGTGGCCCGCCATCCGCCGAGCGTGGGAGCTGGCACGGCGGCGTTTCTGGCGCATGTTCGGGTTCATGGCCATATTGTACGTGCTGAACATGGTTATTGCAGTCGGGCCCTTCTTGCTCATCCTGATCGGCCTACAACTCGTCACTGCGTCCCTCACAGAAATCCTCAACGCCGGATTACTGCCGATATTGGCGGCTGCTATCACAATTTTGGCAACGATGCTCCTGCAGCTGTTCTATATGTCCTTCCAATGGACCAGCATCACGCTGATGTATTTCGACCTGCGCGTCCGCTCAGAAGGCCTGGATTTGGCCCTGCAGGCGGACGCGACCGAAACGGTCAATCCGAATGAAGTTCTGGCACAAGCACCACCAGTAGAAAAGACCAGTTTGATCACCTGGAAGGAAGTAGGATACTTGGCGATCATCTGCATCGGGATGTTCGCGCTCTACTTGATCCCAATGATTCTGGCGATAGGGATCGCGATTCTCGTTTTGTCCATAAGCTAATCAAAATGTCGGTCACCGATCTCCCCTCCCCGCGCCCGTTGAGCATGGGCCAGTTATTTGACCAGGCGATTCGTCTGTATCGGTAGGGATTGGAGACATCTTTGGCTTGTAGAATCGCCGGAGGAAAACCGTGGGGCGGTTGCTGAAACGTCACAACATAATACTTCTCACCGTCATCCTGACAAACCTCGTGCTTACCCGGTCGATTCTAGTCGTTGCCCACCCGTTGCCGATCAACGAGTACTGGCAAAAGGTGGAAGAAACCCAAGCGCTGGTTCAGAGCTTGGGGAGCGCCTCTCCCGAAACGCGCCGCAACAAACTGGATGCCGCAGCCGATGGGTGGGAAGCCATCACGTCAGCGCTCTTGTCCGATGGCACCACCGTCCCGCTCGACCACAGTTTCATAGCCGCTCGAATGCGGGCCGACCCGCCCGACTTGGACCAGCTGAACACCCTGCTGACCAACCTGCTCGAATCCCGCGATACCTGGCCGCAGCGAGAGGTGGCGCCGGCGGATATGCAGGCCCTCGATCGCATCCTGGCCCGCCCCGAGTTCCAATGGCCGCCCAAGCAACCATCACCGCTGGAGGAATGGTGGCAAGAGCTACAGAGGCGCTTTCTGGAATTCATAGCAAACCTCGTGCCCGCCGAGGTTCTCCCTGTGCTGGCGCCACTGTTGAGCTACGCACTGCCTGGTCTGGGAGCCCTGGCATTGATCCTGGTGCTCGCGTATGCGATGCGCAGCCTGCTGGCCGATTTTGTAGTCGACAAAGAAACCGACGCAGAGAACGGCAGGGAGAAGGATCTGACAGCGGCCGCGGCCCTGAAACGGGCACAGGCGCTATCGGCGGGTGGAGACTACCGCACGGCAGTGCGCTACCTGTATCTCTCCACGCTGCTGCTTCTGGAGGAGCGTGGGCTGCTGCGCTACGACCGCTCAATGACCAACCGCGAGTATCTGCGCAGCCTGGCCCACAAACCCGAGCTGGCAGCCATCTTCCGCGATGTTACCGAGATCTTTGATCGCGCGTGGTACGGCTACCGGCAGTTGGATGAGAAAGCGTACACCTGGTACGCAGACCGGGTAAAGGAACTACAACGGCAGCAATGAAACGACCATCTCGTGATACCTGGCTCGCCATCGGTCTCTTGACGATACTTGTGATCGTCACCATCGCAGCCGCCGTCTACCAAACCGGGCAAGAGGAGGGCAAACTCCCGCCATTGGCCAGCTTTTCCTCAGCGCCCGATGGCGCGCGCGCCCTCCGGCTGTGGTTGGAACAACTCGACTATACCGTCGGCGACGAGGTCGGCGAATCGTTTCGCCCCCCAGATAGCGCCGACGTGGCCCTTATCCTGGAACCCACCACGCCGATCACGGAGCAGGAATGGCAAACGATCGATGCCTGGATAGATCGCGGCGGCACGCTGGTGCTCGCTGGCGAAGGCAGATGGTTCACGAGCAACATGCCGCTCGCCGTCGGCCATTACGGCTTCCAAATGACCTACCCGAATGCGAGAGAGGCTATCACACTTACCGCCCAATCGCCTCTCTTGACATCGCCCCCGCTGAAAGAGCCGGCGCATGCACGTCCCAACGCGTACTTGCGACCCGATCACGACGACTTTGTCACCCACCTGGCCGTCGGCTCCAAGCCCGTGCTGGTCTCCTTCCCACAGGGACAAGGACGGGTGATCATCTGCACCGCCGCATTTCCCTTCACCAACGCCGGGCTGAAAGAAGAGGGCAACCCGGAACTGGCGCTGAACGTCGTCACGACCTCCAGCCGGCCAGACTCCGGCGGCAAGCCGGCCATCTGGTTTGACGAGTGGCACCACGGCGTACAACCGAGGCGATCGGTGGCCGCCGGGCCGCAGGACTGGCTGCGCTATACCCCCTCGGGTCGCGCAGTGCTCTACACCGCGGCGGTGATCTTTGCGGCGCTGGCGCTAGGAGGCCGCCGCTTTGGTCGAGCTGTCCCGCTGCCCAAGCGCATCGCCCGGCGCGCGCCGCTGGAACACATCACGGCCATCGCCAACCTCAGCCGCCGGGCCGGGCACCGCCAGGCAGTGTTACGCTATCACTATCAACGACTCAAGCGCGACCTGGGCAAACGCTACCGGCTCAGCCCAACCCTGCCTGACGACGAATATGCAGCCCAGCTGGCCGAATTCAATCCCAACGTCGATCCGCAGGAACTGCTCAGCCTGCTTGCGCGGCTGCAAAAAAGAAAAGTGAGCGAGAGCGAGATGATTCAATTGGCGGCAGAGGTCGCCGCCTGGCTAAAGGAGTGATCGATGAAACCAAGTGATCTGCAAACTCTGTACCAACGTCTGCGGCAAGAAGCGGACAAAGTCATCGTCGGCTTGGAAGAGCCCTTCGAGCTGCTGGTGGTCGCCCTTTTGACCGGCGGTCACGTGCTGCTGGAAGGCGTCCCCGGCACCGCCAAGACCCTGATGGCCAAAACGCTGGCTCACATCGTCCAGGCCAAATTTACCCGCATCCAGTTCACACCCGACCTGATGCCCTCCGACATCCTGGGAACCAGCGTGTTCGACGTCACTACGGGCAAATTCTACCTCAAAAAAGGGCCTATCTTTACCAACATCGTACTGGCCGATGAGATCAACCGCGCCCCGGCCAAGACCCAATCGGCCCTGTTGGAGGCGATGGAAGAGCGTCAGGTGAACCTGGAGGGAGAGCGCCATCCCCTGGAACCGCCGTTCATGGTGATCGCCACCCAGAACCCGATCGAATACGAGGGCACCTACCCGCTGCCCGAGGCCCAGCTCGACCGCTTCTTGTTCAAAGTTCTGGTGCCCTACTCTCCCACGGAGACCGAGGTGGAGGTGATGCGCCGCTACCACCAGGGCTTTGACGCCCACGACCTGGTGCGGGCCGGGCTGCAGGCAGTTCTACCCGCCAGCGGCTTGGCAGAGGCGCGTGAGGCGATCCAGAAAATCATCGTCGAAGACGGCCTCTTCGCCTACGTCGCCCAGATCGCCGCTGCCAGCCGCCGCTCGCCGGACCTGGTCTTGGGTGCCAGCCCGCGCGCCTCGATCCACGTGCTGCTGGCGGCCAAGACATACGCCGCCCTGCAAGGCCGCGACTATGTCACCCCCGACGACGTCAAATTCGTCCTCCCTGCGGTATACCGCCACCGGCTCCTGCTCAAGCCTGAAGCGGAGATCGAGGGGCTGGATGCCGACGCCGTCGTCCGGCGACTGCTCGGCCAGGTCAAAGTGCCGCGATAACACGGAAATGATACCGACGACTCGCGCCGTCTTGCTGCTGTTGATCGCCGCGCCCGTCATCGCTGCTGGCACCTGGGTGCCGGGGCTGGAGTGGGTAGCCCTGGGGTACACGCTGCTCGTCTTGGCACTGTGCGTCCTGGATTTTGCCCTGGCCGGCAGCGTGCGCCGCTTCGACACCTCGCGCGAGCACGACACCAAGCTCAGCCTGGGAGTCGATAACCCCATTCGCGTCTCGATACGCAACCGCGACCGCCGCCAGGTTACGATCTGGCTGCGTGACGAACCACCGGACGCGTTCGAGATCGAGACCCGCGTGCTCACGGGCGCCATCCCGGCGCGGAGCACCTGGCACGGCACGTATCACGTGCGCCCGCTGCGCCGCGGCGATTACGCATTCGGGAGCTTGAACCTGCGCTGGCTCGGGCCACTGGGCCTGACCGTGCGCCAGGCGCGCATCGAGGCCGGCGGTCCCGTCAAGGTCTATCCCAACCTGATGGACGTACGCCGCTACGACCTGCTCCTGCGGCGCAACCGGCTGCAAGAGATGGGGTTGCGCCACACGCGCCTGTTCGGCGAGGGCACCGAGTTCGAGCGGCTGCGCGAGTATCTGCCAGACGACGAGTTTCGCCGCATCGAGTGGAAGGCCACCGCCCGCCGCAATCGCCCGGTGACCATCGAGTACCAGACCGAGCGCAGTCAAAACGTGGTCGCCGTGCTAGATGCCGGGCGCATGATGCAAAGCCCGGTCAACACACCCGGCAAATCGGGCGGGATGGCCAAGCTGGATTACGTGATCAACGCCGTCCTGCTCCTGGCCTATGTCGCCACGGGCAAGGGTGACAAGGTAGGGCTGATGACGTTTGCCGACGACGTGACCCATTTTAGCAGCCCGCGCCAGGGGCGCGGGCAGTTCTACCGCATGCTGGAGACGCTGTACGCCGTAGAGGCAGAGCCGGTCGAGCCCGACTATCGGCTTGCACTGAACTACCTGGCGCTCAAACAACGCAAACGCGCATTGGTCGTGGTCTTTACCGACTTGAGCGGCGGGGTGAGCATGCAATCCCTGGTCGCCCAGGTCTCGATGCTGGCCAAGCGCAGCCTGCCACTGGTCGTGACCATCAGCGACCCGGACGTGCACGACGCGGCAGAGCAGCGCCCCCGGCACTCATTGGCCGCATATCAACGCACCGCGGCGGGGAGGCTCTTGGACGAAAGACAGATCGCACTGGACATCATGCGCAAGCAAGGGGTGCTCACGCTGGACGTGCCGGCCGACGAACTCTCGACCGCGGTGATCAATCGCTACCTGGAGCTAAAGGGGAGAACCCTACTGTAGGGATGCCGCGCCCTCACGACGACCGGCCAGGAACAGGTAGGCGTACAACAGCACACCACTTCCCAACCCGATGCCCCACTTGACCGGCCAGGGGACGCCTTCCGCGGGGGAAATGAAACCCTCAATCACACCGGCGATCACCAGAAGCGGCACACAGCCGATCACCAAACGCACGGACTTCCGGGCCGCGACGGTCAACGCATCGCGCCGGCTCATCAAGCCCGGGCGAACGATTGCCCATCCCAGCATGAGGCCCGATCCACCGGCGATAAAGATCGTGCTCAACTCGATGATGCCATGCCCGATCACGAACGTCCACAGCTCAAAGCCAACGCCGTAGTGAGCGGTCAGTCCGGTAATGCCGCCAAGAATCAGCCCATTGAAAACCATGATCCAGACCGTGTACAGGCCAAGCAGCACGCCGCCGCCAAAGGCCAAAAAGGCCACCTGGATATTGTTCTGCATGATGAAGGAGGACGCGTACGGGCGCTCGTGAACAGGAATATCCGTCCACAAATCCTGCCCCTCAATATCGGGGATCAGTTCCTGCACGTACTCGGGCAGCAACCACCTGGCCGATTCCGGCTGCAAACCGGCGCCCAACCCTGCAATCAGGGCTGGCAGCAAGAACAACAGAGTCGCCGTCAAGATGAAGGGGAACGCCTGGCGGTAAGTGCGCGGGAAACCGGTGGTGGCGAAACGCAGCAACCGATTATAGGCCATCGGCTCGCCACGGTACACCACGGCGTGCGCGCGGGCCACCAGCTGATTCAGATAAATCGTCACCTTGTGACCGGGAAAGTCGCGCTGAGCCAAAGCCAGATCGGAGGTCGCGGCGCGATATAACCGGCTCAACCTGTCGATCTCCTCGTACGAAAGCCGCTGGACACCCCCGCCCTGACTGCGCTCCAACAGTTGCGTCAGGGCCCTCCAGTCGGCCTGACGCGACGCGTAAAACTGATCAACTCGCATTTGCCAATCTCCAGCCTCCGATTATACTTGGATTTGCAGAAGAGGAAAGCGATAACCATCACAGCTTACCGCGAAGCAATCCGTCTCGCCCCAGACCTTGAAGAGGCCAGGGAAAACCTAGATGAAGCACAGGATGAGTTGAGGAAGAAAACAGAAATGCCCCTAACGGAACCGCAGGCCGAAGCGGGAGACACGCCGGAAGAGACCGAACCAGCCCCTTTGCCGCAAAAGTCGCGGATAGAGCCAGGCATCGACTATCACCTGAGCATCGACACCCCGGAAAACGTCATCTTTGACTATAACGTTTCCGGGATCGGATCTCGCTTTCTCGCAGCCCTGGTCGATACGCTGATCATCATCATTCTACAAATCATCGTCCTCCTGGCCGCAATTCTCGCGATGACCCCGTCAATCAACCTGGCAAGCTGGGATAGCACCGTGCCAGCCTGGGTTTTTGCCGTACTCGGCCTGATTTCGTTCGCACTTCTATGGGGATACTATATTTTCTTCGAGGTGCTGTGGAACGGTCAATCGCCCGGCAAACGCTGGATCGGCCTGCGGGTGATACGAACCGACGGCACGCCCATCACGTTTACCGAGTCGACCATCCGCAACCTGGTGCGGCTGGTCGACTTTTTGCCTGCCTACTATGGAATTGGGGTCGTGACGATGTTCATCGACGCCCAATCGCGTCGGTTGGGCGACCTGGCTGCCGGCACGCTTGTAGTCTACGATCGCCCCATCGTCACGCTGGAGAGCTTGCAAGCCAAGCCAAAGTGGAGCGAAAAAACTCAAACGCCGACGACCACGGATATCGATCTACCTATCGAGCGACTGACCGACCGGGATATTCAGATGGTCGAGGATTTCTTGGATCGTCAGTACGAATTTGCCAAATCTCCAAACACGCGTGCCGCCGTCGCTCACCGCATCGCTCAGGCGCTTCTCAGGCGAATGGAGGTGGACGCCGAACAGACGGGGGTGAGGACGACTGAGGAATTGATCCTCGCCGTCGTTCAGCTCTACCGCAACCGAGAGGAGTGATAAAATGTAAGAGACTCACACCAGAAACGCCACCCCCACCCCAGCGACCAGCATCAGGATAAACCCCGGCAGCAGCGCCAGGCGCAGCGCGCGCGATCCGCCCGACAGCACAATCCCGCCCTTGACCACGGTGTTCGACATCGCCGCCAACACAATGGCCCGTGCGCCCGTGCTCAGCTCCAGCCCACCCGCCTTGCTCAACTCGGCCACAGAGAGCGTGATCGCGTCCACGTCCGCCAGGCCGGAGAGGATGCTGGAGAGATAGAGACCCACAGAACCCAGGTACGTCTGCGCCGTCTTGGAAACCAACAAAATCACAGCATAGAGCAAGCCAAACTTGACCGCCGACCCCAGCTCGAACGGGTTGGAAACCTTTACCTCGCCCGGCTCGTTGGTGCGCTGGGAGAAATAGAGAAACACACAGTAGCCCAACCCCGCCAGCGCTGCAGCAGCCATCGGCAGCCAAAGCTTTTCCAGTAGAGCGAGGTTCAGCGCCGCAACCTCGATCACCACCCGCGAGAACATCACCGTCCAGGCGACCATGATCGCCAACGCGAATGGTTTGGCTAACTCACCCTGCCGCTGGCTGCGCTGCGAGAAGCTGAGCGTCACCGCCGTGCTAGAAACCAACCCACCCAGAAGGCCCGTAAGCCCAATGCCCTGACAAGAGCCAACAACCTTGACCAGCACGTAACCCAAGAAGCTGATGCCAGAGATAAAGACGACCATCAGCCAGATCTTGTACGGGTTCAGCACGTCGAACGGCAGCGTATCGACGATTCCCCGGTTCGGCAGCACCGGCAGGACAATGGCCGTGATCACGGCAAACTTGAGCGTGGCGTAGACGTCCTCGCGGGTGATGCGACGAACGAACACGTCCATCTCCATCTTGAGGGAGAGCAAAACCGTCGTCGCTACTGCCAGCGCCACCGCCAGCGGCAGGTAATCCCAATAACACAGGGCCCCGGCGAGCGTCGTCATCAGCGCCGCCACCTCCGTCGTCAACCCCACCTTGCCACGCCTGGCATCCACAAAATGCGCAATCGCGACCAGCCCACTTTGCGCGAGAAAGATGCCGATGAACGCCCAGGGAGAATCCAGCACGTCAGCCACCATCGCCGCCGTGCAGCCGACCAAACCCATCAGCGCCAGCGTGCGCTCTCCGGCGAATATCTCCCTGCCACCCTCGCCCTTGGCGTACTCCCGCTGGAGCCCCACCAGGAACCCAATGGCCAGCGCCACACCGAAGCGATAGAAAAGCGTCGCGGTGTCCATCGTCTACCTCCTCACAAACCTTCCACGCCCCTTACGCCCGATAAATTGCCCTTCCCTATAGACAATCTGTCCGCGAGAGAGCGTCGCTTTGACCGCTCCCTGCACTCGCAAACCTTCGTAGGGAGTATAACCAGCCAAGCAGTGAAGGTTTTCCGCGGCGATAGCGCTCGCCGGCGCCGGATCATAGATGACCAGATCGGCGTCCGAGTCAGGAAGGAGCGCCCCTTTGCGCGGCCACAACCCCCAGATGCGGGCCGGGTTGCTGGAAAGCAGCGCCGCCAGTTGCGGGAGCGTCAGGTTGCCCTTGCTCACGCCGTAGGTCATCATCAACGGCAACAGCGTCTCCACGCCCGGCAGACCACCGGGCGTCTGCGTAAAGTCATCTCTAGCGGTCTTTTGCTCCAGCGTGTAGTCGCAGTGGTCGGTAGCGACCTGGTCGACCATCCCGGCCTCGACCAGGGCCCACAGCCGCTCGGGTTCCTCGGGGTCGCGCAGGGGCGGCTGCAGGATAGTGCGCCAGGGCTCCGCCCCGTCGTAGGCAGCGTTATCGAGCAGCAGGTACTGCGGGCAAGTCTCGCAGGTGACCGCCTGCCCGCTATCGCGCGCCTCGGCCACCAGCGCGACGGAGCGGGCGGTGGAGCAGTGGACGACGTGCACCGGACAACCGGCCGCCTCGGCCAGGAAGAGCACCCGCTGCACCGCCTCCTGCTCGGCCAGGGCCGGGCGGGAGCGCCCGTGATAGCGCCAGCCGGTCTCGCCGGCGGCGACCAGCGATGCCGTCTGCGCCGTCACCAGCGCGTCGTTCTCGCAGTGCACCAGCGGCAGCAGGCCCAACTCGGCGCAGGCCTCCATCACGCGCAGGATCGTGGCATCGTCGGCATAGTAGTTGAGGCGGTCCGGCGTATCGCCCTTATCAGGGCG
>JAFGED010000125.1 GCA_016931785.1 Anaerolineae bacterium | reverse complement strand
GACCACACCCTCTTCTGGGCGAACGCCCAGGAGGGTATCGTGGGAACGAACCCGGTGTACGGCGATGTTCGGACCTGGTTCATGTTTCATAGTGCGTCAGATTTCGCCATATCGAAAATGAAAGGAGAAAAACAATGCCACCAGAATTAACAGCACTATTGGGAGGTAGCACGGTCCTCATCGTGATCCTCGTCTGTGGGAGCATCTTGGTGACCACTGTGATCACCATCGGGATCACCTGGCTCGTCATCCGCATGGTTCGTAAGGCGGTGGGGCCCGATCGCAGCATCCTGCAGAACGGGATAGCGGCAAAAGCCCAGATCTTGAGCGTGCAGCAGACCGGCGTCATGGTGAACTACCAGCCGCAGATTGCGTTCCTGTTGGAGGTCTATCCGCCAGGCGATGCGCCCTACCAGGTCCAGACAAAGGCCGTCATTCCCCTGGTCAACATCCCCCAGTTCCAGCCGGGGACCGAGGTGCCGGTCAAGATCCATCCCACGGACCCGACAAAGGTCGTGCTGGACGTGTATCAGGCGTGATTGCATCCTGCGCGTGAGGATTTGAGCGCGTTTGCGGGCCTTGTGCCACTCTTGCTCTGAGCCCGGTTTTGTGCTATAGTAGCCGCACGTCTGTATGGTCGATGGGCCGTGAGGTCTACATAATTAGTAGAGGGGCTGTCCATAGGCTCTAGAGGCTTGAGATGTGGCCTGTCTTATCTACCCACAGCATAAAGGAGGTTCAGCATGGATTTTGAAGGATATTGTGTCAAGTGCCGCGCGAAGAAGCAGATCAAGGGTGGTGAGGTTGTAAGGACGGCAAAGGGCAAGCCGATGGCCAAGGGGGTTTGCCCGGATTGTGGGACGAAGGTCACCCGATTCCTCTCGGAAAAAGAAGCTAAATAGCCGTCCGTGCGAGGCATCATCAAGGGCGGGGGTAGGCAGTTAGGTATTGAGCTTACCCCCGCCCAAACTCGCGGGCCAGTTGCTCCACACTCAAGTGGATCATCGTGGGCCGTCCGTGAGGACAAGTACGCGGGCTGGCACACCTCTCCAGCTCCCTGATCAGTTCCTCCATCTCTTCTCGCGCCATCACCTGCCCGGCTTTGATCGCCGCTTGCTTGCACACGCTCCGCGCGATCGACTCTTCGACGCGGGTACTTAGCGGTGCATCTCCCGTCATAAGCGCTGCTGCGATATCCTCCAGTACCTCGCGCGGGTGTTCTCCTGCCACCAGCGCCGGAATCGCGCGTACTAGCAGCGTCGCTCCGCCGAAAGGCTCCGCCTGGAAGCCCAGGCCGTTCAGTGACTCCAGGTATTCCTCCAGCACACTTGTCGCCTCTGGCGAAAGCTCAACCGGTTGTGGTTCCAGTAGCGATTGTGAGGCCACTGCCGCCCGCTCCCGCTCCGCCAGCAACTTTTCGAAGAGCACCCGCTCGTGGGCGGCGTGCTGATCGATCAAGTACATTCCCTGTGGTCCCTCGGCTACGATGTAGGTCACACCTAGCTGTCCGACCACCCGCAGTGGCGGCAGCCGGTCGGCTGATGTGGCGAGCACGCTCTCGCCGGGTTCCGTCGCCTCTGCGGGCCTCGGCTCGAAGCGCAATTGCTCCCCGGCAGGTTGGGAGCGTAGGCCTGTCAGGCGCTCGATCCGCTCCTCCCGCCTCGACGTGGTGGGAGCGGCGGAGGGCCAGGAGATGGGGGGGCGTGCGGCCAAGGGCACAGGAGATCGCTCCATCAGTGTGTGGCGCACGGCGCGCTGCACCGCGCGGAACACGGCGTCGCCGTCGCTAAAGCGCACCTCCGCCTTGGCGGGGTGCACGTTCACGTCCACCTCCTCGGGGGGCATCTGCACCATCACCACTGCCAGCGGATAGCGCCCGCCGGGCAGCAGCGTGTGGTACGCTTGGAAGGCCGCATAGGTCAGGCGCGCGTCTTGCACCCAGCGCCCGTTGACGAACAGGGTGATATAAGAGCGGTTTGCCCGGTGGAGCGAAGGCGGGCTGACAAAGCCCGATACCCGGATGCTCGCTTCTGGCTCGCCGGGAAGGATCTCGAGGAGCGCGGCGCCCACCTCCAGTCCGTAGACCGCGACCAGCACGTCGCGCAGCTTGCCGTTGCCGAGCGATTGGAAGACCGCCTTCCCATCGTGGCTCAGTGTAAAGCCCAGCTCGGGGTAGGCCATCGCGTAGCGGGTGAGCCAGCCGTCGATGTGCCCGCGCTCGGTGCGGTCGGCGCGCAAAAACTTGCGCCGGGCCGGGACGTTGAAGAACAGATTCTCGACCGTCACCGCCGTGCCCGGCGGGCGCCCGTTTTCCTGCTGGGTTATCACCTTGCCACCCTCTAGCCGCAGCAGCGTTCCCATCGGTTCGTCCGCCGCCCGCGTCACAAAGGTCACCCGGCTGACGCTCGCGATGGATGCCAGCGCCTCGCCCCGAAAGCCCAGCGTGGTGATGTGGCTCAGATCGTCCGCTGTAGATAGCTTGCTGGTGGAGTGGCGCTGGAAGGCCATCTCCGCCTCCGCGGCCGGCACGCCGCAGCCATCGTCGGTCACGCGGATGAATTCCTTGCCCCCGCCGCGCGTCTCCACCCGCAGGTTTGAGGCGCCGGCGTCGATGCTGTTCTCCACCAGCTCCTTGACCACCGAGGCAGGGCGCTCCACCACCTCGCCGGCGGCGATCTGTGAGGCAACCTGTTCCGAAAGCACGCGAATGGGCATAGACGACCTCCTGGAGCCATATTTTATCACACAACCCGGCTGGCCGCGAGTGTCTTGACAGAAAATGGGTTCTCCATTATACTATACCCCAGTATTGTATATGGAGGTGCGGTATGCCAGTCTACGAGTATCGGTGTGGTGAGTGCGGCGAGCAGTTTGAACTGTTCCTGCGTTCGGCGATGCAGAAGGCGGCCCCTGCCTGTCCCAAGTGCGGGAGTAGCAAGGTTGAGAAGGCGATCTCCCTGTTTGGGGTGGGTGGAGCGAGTGGGAGCGGAAAGGCAAGCGCCGCTGCTTGTGGCCCGACGGCTTCCACCTGAGGGGTTTGACGCTAGAAGGCCGTGTGCCTTCAAGGAGATGACCGATGAGGCTGAACGATACATCGGCCAAGGCCGATTTGCTGAGGCGCGTGCGGCGCCTCGAGGGGCAGGCGCGGGGCGTGGCGAAAATGATCGAGGAGGACCGCGACTGTAGCGAGATCTTGCAACAACTGGCCGCCATCCGCTCGGCGGCCCACCATGCCACCGTGGCGCTGGTTCGAAACTATGCCTCCCAGTGTGTGGTGACGGAGGGCTCGCCCGAGGAAATTGCCGATGCGCTGGCGACGGCGCTTTCGAGATTAGCGTGATGAGGAGAAAAACATGCCTTTGTTGAATGACGAGATTGTTGAGCAAGTGAAACAGGAGTTGGCCGATCTGGCCGGACCGGTCAAGATGGTGATGTTTACCCAGGAGTTTGAGTGCGAGTATTGCGCCGAGACGCGCCAGTTGGTCGAAGAGATCGCGGCGCTTTCTGACCTGATCACGGCGGAGGTGTATAACTTTGTCACCGATGCGGAAAAGGCCGAGGAGTTGGGCGTGGACAAGATCCCGGCGATTGCAATCGTCGGCGCGGAGGACTATGGCGTGCGCTTTTACGGCATCCCCGCGGGATACGAATTCGTCTCGCTGCTGCACGCCATCAAGCTGGTGGCGGCAGGCAAGCCGGAGCTGAGCGACGAGACGCTGGAGGCCCTATCGAGCGTGGGCGCGCTGGTACACGTCCAGGTCTTTGTCACGCCCGCCTGCCCTTACTGCCAGCATTCGGTGATGCTGGCCCACCAGTTGGCCGTCGCCAGCCCGAACGTGCGGGCCGACATGGTGGAGGCCCAAGAGTTCCCCCACCTTTCGATCAAGTACCAGGTGATGGGCGTGCCGCGCACGGTGATCAACGAAAAGACGCACATCGAGGGAGCTGCCCCCGAGCCGATGGTGATGGAGAAGCTTTGGGAAGCGCTAGCTGCATAGGGCCTATCCGATGAGATTATTGCTTCTTGTGCAAGAATTTGCATACAGAGACACCTTTTTGTCGCCGGCTTTGCCGGGATAGGAGAGTGACAGATGCTCGATTTCAAGCTAACACCATCGCGGCGAGAAGATCAGCCGGAGCAAGCAGAAGATCAGGCCTACGATCTGATTATCATCGGTGGCGGTCCTGCTGGCCTGGCCGCCGCCATCTACGCCGGGCGCGCGGCGCTCAAAGCGCTGCTCCTGGGCGGGGTGACGCCTGGTGGGCAGATCGCCAACACCGACCGTGTGGAGAACTATCCCGGTTTCCCCGAGGGCATCTCGGGAGCGGAGCTGGCGATGCGCTTCCAGAGCCAGGCGGAGCACTTTGTCGCCAAGCTGGCGAACGACTTTGTGACGAAGGTGGATTTCTCCGCTTCGCCCTTTGTGGTCAAGACGCACTCGGAGACTTACCGCGGCCGGGCGGTGATCGTCGCCACGGGGGCTTTTCCCCGGCGGCTGGGTGTGCCTGGCGAGAAGGAATACTTTGGGCGCGGCGTCTCTACCTGCGCTACCTGTGACGGCTTCTTCTACAAGGACCGGCGCGTGGTGGTGGTCGGCGGTGGGGATAGCGCCATCGACGAGGGGTTGTTCCTGACCAAGTTCGCCAGCGAGGTGACGGTGATTCACCGCCGCGACGAGCTGCGCGCGACAAAGTCGCTGCGGGAGCGCGCCTTTGCCAATCCAAAGATGCGCTTTGTGTGGGACTCGGTGGTGGAAGAGATCCTGGGCGAGGACACGGTGACCGGCGTGAAGGCGCGCAACGTCAAGACCGGCGAGACGTCCGTCATCGAGGCCGACGGGGTGTTCGTCTACGTGGGGCTGATCCCGGGGACAAAGCTGTTCGAGGGCCAGCTCGAGCTGAACGAGCAGGGGTACATCGTCGCCGATGCGCACCAGCGCACGAGCGTGCCGGGGGTGTTTGCCGCCGGCGACGTGCATAGTCCCGACTTTCGCCAGGTGGTCATCGCCGCCGGGGCGGGCGCCAAGGCGGTGATCGAGGCGGACCGCTACCTGGCTGAAGCCGCAGGCGCAGATGCCTGATTATCCCTCCCCGCTAAAGATCCCGCGCGTGGACGACGCGCGCTGCCAGGCGTGCCGCAAATGTCCGGCGCGTAAGGCGTGCAAGACCAAGGCCATCGTCGCCATCGATCCCGGCGAGCCGCCCTTCATCGACGGCAACCTGTGTTACGGGTGCCTGGTCTGTATCCCGGCGTGCCCGCACGAGGCGATAGTGACATAGCAATATCTGGGACGCAGATTTTCGCCGATAAACGCTGATCTAATGTTGTTTGCGAAGGGGAGGGGGTTGTGGATTTCAAGCATATTGATATAACGGAACTCGTCATCAAGGCTTTCTATCGAGTCTATAATGCACTTGGTTATGGATTCTTGGAAAAGGTCTACAGCAATGCGCTTGTTATCGAATTGCGCAGGCTGGAGCTAGAGGTTGTACAAGAAGCGCGCATCACGGTCTACTATGATGGCGAAGTGGTTGGAGAGTACTTTGCCGACCTGCTGGTTGTGGATACGGTGCTCGTCGAGTTGAAGGCCGTGAAAAAGTTGGCAAAAGAACACGAAGCGCAGTTGCTCAACTACCTGAAAGCGACGCGCTACGAGGTTGGTTTGTTGCTAAACTTTGGCCTTACGCCCGAGATCACGCGCAAGGCGTTCGATAGCTCTCGCAAAGGTTCTATGGCTTGGCTTGAAGAGAAACCGGGCTTAATCGAGCAATAAAAATCCGAGAGATCTGCGTTCATCATCTGCGTCCTACTAGATCAGGAGGAGACATGGACAAGTGGCGTTACCGGATCACGACACACACGACGGCCGACGTGCTCGGCGCGCTGCCGGTGCCGGTTGAGGAGGTGCCGCCCACGATGTTCTGCGACGACGAGGGGGCGTGTTATTTCGACGCCGGGCCGAACTCGTTCACCCAGGCCATCGAGCGCCTGCTGAACGGGGTGGGGGAGGAAGGCTGGGAGCTGGCGCACGTGGCCTTTCGCTCCGAGCAGATGATCTGCTTCTGGAAGCAGCCGCGCTGAGAGTACCGTGGTGGATTACGACGTCGTGATCGTCGGCGCGGGGCCGGCAGGGGCTTCGGCTGCTTACTGGTTGGGAGAGGCCGGGAAGCGCGTGTTGGTGTTGGATAAGGAGCGCCTGCCGCGTTACAAGCCCTGCGGCGGTGGGATGTCCCGCTCGGTCCTGGAGCGTTTTCCCTTCGACCTTTCGCCGGTGGTGGAGCGCGAGATCGGCAGGGTGTGCTTCCGCTTCCGCGACGGGCGCGAGGTGGAGGCAGGATTGTCGGGGCAGAGGCCGATCGTGATGGTGATGCGCGACCGGTTCGATTATCTCATCCTGCAGCACGCCCGCGCGGACGTGCGGGACGGGGAGCAGGTGGTCTCTCTCCGGCAGGACGAAGCGAGCGTGGAATTGGAGACCCGCGCGGGGGAGACCTTTCGCGCGCGCACCCTCATCGGGGCGGATGGGGCCAACTCGCGCGTGGCGCGGCTGGCGGGCCTGCGGCGGGATAAGCAGATGGGCATGGCCATCGAGGTAGAGGTGCCTGCCGACGATGGCCTGTTGGAAAAGTACTCCGACACGGCGCTCTTTATATTTGGCACGCCGCCGTTTGGATACCTGTGGATATTCCCCAAGGCGGAGCATCTGTCGGTGGGGGTCGGCGCTTTCGAGGGGCGGGGGACCGAGGTCAAGGACGTCTTGCGGCAGGAGATGGCCAAGCTGGGGGTCGAGATCGATGGCGCGCCGCAGTACGGGCACCCGCTGCCGATCTATTTGCGGCACGAGCCGCTCCATCGCGGGCGGGTAGTGTTGGTGGGCGACGCCGCAGGCCTGATGGACCCGCTGCTGGGGGAGGGCGTGCGTCACGCCGTCGATAGCGGCCGCATCGCGGCGGAGGCGATTTTGGCCGGCGATCTCTCCGGCTACACGCGGCGGGTGCAGCGCGAGATCGGCGGCGATTTCCTGTGGGCGCTGCGCTGGGCGCGGGCGTTCTACGAGCATCCGTGGGGCTGCTTCGAGCTCGGCGTGCGCAACCCACGCTTTGTGAAAGAGTTCGTCCGCCTGCTGGCGGGACAGACGACGTACCGGCGCATGGCGGCACTTGCCCCGTTCAACTTGTTGTTGGGAATGGGGCGGCGGCTGCCGGCGGAGTAGTTCCAGGTTTCAGGTTGAATAGAACCGGAACCTGAAACCCCAAACCCGTAACACAAATTGGAGGTAGACGTGCTAGGTCGAGACTATCGAGAGGTTGTCGCAGAGCCTGCTGGCGAGGGTATCACCATCCGCTGGGTGATCGGCAAGCCGGAGGGCGCGCCCAACTTTGCGCTGCGCGTGATCGAGTTCGCGCCGGGAGCGGTGTTTACGCCGCACCAGCATCCCTTCGAGCACGAGATTTTCGTGTTGGAGGGAGAGGGCATGGTCGAGGGACCACGGGGCGAGCTCGCGATGAAGCCGGGAACGGCGATCTACGTGCCGCCTGATGAGGTTCACGGCTACCGGAATACTGGGAAAGTTGTACTGCGATTCGTGTGCGTGGTTCCACATACGTAGGCATAGATTTACGTTTTACGGATTACGCTGAGTTAAACGTAATCCGTAAAACGTAAGGAGTGATGATATGGCGTCAACAGCACAGGTCACCTGGGTCGGACCCGGATTGCGCCTGGTGGGCGAGGGCGCTCAGGGCCCGGCAATCATTTTGGATCACGTCCTGCCCGAAGAGGAGCGGCAGGAGGGCGGCCCGCGCCCGATGGATCTCTTGTTGATCGGACTGGCGGGCTGCACGGCGATGGACGTCGTCTCTGTTCTGCAAAAGAAGCGCCAGTCTCTCACCGGCCTGCAGACGAAGGTGACCGCCGAGCGGGCGGAGGAGCATCCCAAGGTCTATACCAAGATCCACGTCGAGTACGTGGTGACCGGGAAGGGCGTCAAGCCTGAGGCGGTGGCGCGGGCCATCGAGCTTTCGGAAACCAAGTACTGCTCTGCGATGGCCATGCTGCGCCAGACGGCAGAGATCACCACCTCGTATCGGCTCGTGGAGGCGTAAGACTTTGGCCACACGCATTGTCGGACTGGAAAAGCGAATCGCCGACCTGCAGGCGCGGCTGCCCAAGCACTCCGTGCCTCCGGCGATGATGATCGAGCTGGAGGAGCTGGAGGAGGCGCTGGCGCGTCTGAAGGATGAGGAGACGGAAGAATGCAGCTAGGCGCGCACGAATCGATCGCCGGCGGGCTGTACAAGGCGTTCGAACGCGCCCGGTCGGCGACGTGTGACGCGGTGCAGATTTTCGTCAAGTCGAACCGCTCCTGGGCGGTCAAGTCGCTGGCGGAGGACGAGGTCGCGCAGTTCAAGGCCAAGGCCGAGGAGACGGGCATCCGGCCCGTGGTGGCCCACACGTCTTACCTGCTCAATCTTGGCACGCCGGACGGGCTGCTGTGGGAGAAATCGCGCAACATGCTCATCACCGAGCTGGAGCGGTGCGAGGCGCTGGAGGTTCCCTGGCTGGTGCTACATCCCGGGTCGCACGTGAGCTCGGGGGAGGAGGCCGGGCTGGCGCGCGTGGCGCAGGGGTTGGGGGAGGTACACACTGTCACGCCGGGTTTTCGCGCACAGATCCTGTTGGAGACGACCGCCGGGCAGGGAGATAGCCTGGGGCACACGTTCGAGCAACTGGCGCGCATCATCGAGCTGACGTCGCAGGGGGAGCGGCTGGGGGTGTGCTTGGATACGTGCCACGTTTTTGCCGCCGGGTACGAGCTGCGCACGGCTGAAGGATACGCTGCCACGCTGGAGGCGTTCGACAGAGCCCTCGGCCTGGAGCGGCTGAAGGCGCTGCACCTCAACGATAGCAAAGGCGGGCTGGGGGAGCGCAAGGATCGGCACGAGCACATCGGCAAGGGGCACATCGGTCTGGAGGGGTTTCGCAACGTGGTGAACGATCCGCGTCTGGCGGGGCTGCCGGGCCTGCTGGAGACGCCGAAGGGGGAGGATTTGGAGGAAGATCGGGAGAACTTGAGGGTGTTGCGAGCGCTTGTGAAGCGTGATACGTGATGCGTAATCCGTAAAACGTAATGAGGCATTTACGAGTCACGCATTACGTTTTACGCTTTACGTGTCTTAAAAAGTTCTGGTGAGGTACACAATGAAACGTTTCTTGCGTGAAAATTGGTTGGTGTTCCTCGTGGGCGGGGGGATGATCGGGGGGTATCTCTTCCTGCGTACGCCGGGTGATGCGATGGCGTCGACGGAGGAGTTCGACGCGCTGGTGACCAACGGGACTCCCACGGTGCTGGAGTTCTATTCCAACACCTGAGGGCCTTGCCTCTTGGCCAAGCCCGTCGTGGACGGGATAGAAAGAGAATTGGAGGGCAGGGCGCAGGTGGTGCGGTTGAGCGTGATGGACGGCGTGGGTGGGCAGTTGGCGTTGCGCTACGGCGCGCGGGGCGTGCCCACTCTGGTGGTGTTGGATGGGGCGGGCGAGGTCGTGTACGTCAAGACCGGCTCGCCGAATCACGGCGAGATTCTCGCGGCGGTGGAGGGGCTAGCGGAGCCGTAGGCCTTTTACTCCTCGGCAGGTGCTTCTGCCGCTTGTTGTGCGCTCATCTCAGGCGCTAGCAGGTCCTGCCACTTTGCGGCGGCTACCCAGTCCCACCGCTCCTTGAGCGAGGTCAACAGGAACTGGCGTGTGTCCTCGCTATCGGTGACGTTGCGCTCCTTGAAGAACTTGATCGTATCGTCCAGGTTGCGCAGGCAGTGTTGGCGTGCCCGGTGGCCCACGCGTTCCATTTTGCTCTCTGATCCGCCCTTGAGCCGAATGTCTTCGATCTGCTGGCGGAAGGATAGCACCCAATCCTCAGGTAGCTTGCCATCGTTGACGAGGATCTCTGCATTGTTCAGTTTCGAATTGATGATGCGCACGAATTGCCGCTCGGCCCAACCGGCGAATACCTTGATCAGGAGCACACTCAAGGCGATCCCGGCAGCCGCTATCAATACTGTCCAGATCATTTTTCCTCGTTTCTGCGCGACGCCTCACCAGGACGGTGCAGTTGGTTAGGAGGCCATTATACCCGGTCGCGCGAAAAAAGGAAACCTTGGCTCGCGTCGGGAAAAAGCTACCTTCTCACAAGTCCACTGACACAGGCTGGCTGCGATTGTAGCGACTGGTGAAGAATCAAAAGAGTCTTGAGGGTTTTCACGGTACCTTATTGAGACCTCCGGTAACTACTCAGGCTATTCGCCTGAGCAGTCTCCCTCGCTCGAAAAAGGGAGAGATGGGGGTTTGGAGAGCGGCGAAGCCGCTCTCCAAACCCCCGCCCCCTCTCTTTTC
>JAFGED010000481.1 GCA_016931785.1 Anaerolineae bacterium | reverse complement strand
TCGGACGCGGCCAGGGTCCTCTGGCACGGCCTGTGGCATTCAGGGTCCTCCTGGTACCCGTGGATCCCCGAGATCGGCGAATACGCGCTCAGAGCCGACGATATGGACCACAACCAGAACTGGATGTGGCGCAGCGATCCCTTTGATTTTCCACCGCCGCCCGCCGGCTACGAGATCTCGTCGGTGCAGCTCACCGTCTGGTCGGACAACGCGACTCGCTGGTATCTCAACGGTAGCCTCGTCGCCGGGCAGCACGGCGGCCCCGCTCACGCCTACCCCGTGTCCACTGACCTGCTGCAGGCATCCGGGAACCTGCTGGCTGTCTACCACCGCAACGACTACGACCCGGCCGGCTTCCAGTACCGGCTGACGGCGACCCTGCAGCCGGTCGCGCCGGTACTGAACCTGGGAGCTGCCTGTGGCGGTGGGACGGAGCGCACGCTCACCTGGGCCTCGCAGGCCGGGCTGGAGTACCAGGTGCAGGCAGCGCGGGACGCAGGGTTCACAACCGACGTGCGGGACAGCGGGTGGATCGCCACCGACCAGCACACGTTCTCAGGACTGGCGGAGGGCACCTGGCATTACCGCATCCAGGCACGGGACGGTGCGGAGACGAGCGGTTGGAGCACGCCAGTGGCAGCCGAGCAGGACGCGACCCCACCGACGACGACAGCCACGCCCTCGGGCACGCCGGGGAAGGCGGGCTGGTACGTTTCGGTCGTTCAGGTGGACCTGGCGGCGGTGGACACGGGCTGCGGCGGGCTGCAGGGGACCCAGTACCGGATAGACGGCGGTGGATGGCAGGCCTACACCGACCCGTTTGCGCTCTCCGATGGTGTACACGTCGTCGAGTACGCCTCCAGCGATGCAGTGGGAAACGCGGAGGCGGTGCAGAGCCTGGCCTTGAACGTCGATACGACGCCTCCCGCGACAACAGCCACGCCCGCAGGCACCGCTGGCGACTCTGGCTGGTGGCGGTCGGACGTGGAGATGACCCTCGGCGCTGCAGACGCTACGTCCGGTGTGGATACGATCGAGTACCGAGTAGACGGAGCGGTGCCACAGGCGTACGGTGGCTCTCCGTTCACCATCTCCGGAGAGGGAGCGCACACCGTCGCGTATTGGTCCACCGACGTCGCCGGCAATGCCGAGATCTCGGTCACCCGGCAGATTCCCATCGACACCGTGCCGCCATCCTCGCAGGTTAGCAGCCTGTCCGACGGTCAATGGATCGCGGGCACGGTCAGCCTGGACGGGACGGCCTCTGACGCAACATCAGGTGTGGCACTGGTGGATATCTCTGCCGACGGCGGCTCGTCCTGGCAAGGGGTTGAGGGGACAGGAACCTGGTCATCCGCCTGGGACACGACTACCGTGCCCGATGGCGACTACCAGCTCTGTACCCGGGCGCGGGACGTGGCTGGTAACGTGGAGACTCGTCATTGCATCACCGTCCACGCGGACAACACCGCGCCGTCTACCCTCGCCTCTCCCACCGGGACGGCGGGAAATGGCGGTTGGTGGCGGTCGAGCGTCGCCGTCGCCCTCTCTGCCTCCGATGGAACGGGGATCGGCGTGGCGGGAATCCGGTACCGGGTCGATGGCGGGACCTGGCAGGATTACGATGAACCGTTCACGGTGACCGGCGACGGTGCCCACACGGTCGAGTACCGCAGCACCGACTATCTGGGAAACGCCGAGACTACCCAAAGCTTCCAGGCCCGTATCGACACCCGGCCTCCAGCGACTACGCCGACAATCACTGGCACACTGGGGTTGCACGGCTGGTACACGCATACGGTCACCGCTACACTGAGTGCCAGAGATGGAACGTCGGGGGTAGACGCTGTCTTTCTGGACGGCCAGACCTACACCACGCCGGTCACCTACACCGTCGACGGCCGCTACGATCTGCCGTTCTACGCGACCGACGTGGCCGGCAACCAGGAGGAGACGCAGATGTTGTCCTTTGGCCTGGACACCACGCCGCCGGAAGCTCGGGTAGCCGGCGGCGAGTTCTGTCCTGGCTGTGGGGAGGTGCTCCTGCTCCAGCCCGCGGCCTCCGACGCCACTTCCGGGTTGAGCGCCTGGCGGCTGGAGATCCTGGATAGCAGCCATGTCGTCCGCGAGTGGACGGGCTCCACAGCACCGTCCCCGGTTCCGTGGGATGGCAAGGCTGCTGACGGCAAACGCGTGAAGAAAGGGGCCTACACCTTGCGCCTCTGGGTGCAGGATGGGGCAGGCTGGACGGCGGTAGCCACCGGCGAGGTGAGAGTAAAGCCCAAGCCTTCCTCTCCGTCTCCGCCCGCGCCGCTGCCCACGTCCACGCCTGTGCCTATACCCACGGCGACGGTGCTTCCCACGTCCACACCCACCAGTACGCCATCGCCCACGCTGCGGCCGGGAGAGACACCCCAGCCGACGCCGATTCCTATGCCGACCAGCATGCCGGTGCCGGAGCCCACGCCCGAGCCGATGCCAGTAGGGATCGTGCTGCGGGTAGGCGTCTTCCGAGACGACGACGCAAACGGGATCAAAGGACTTGGAGAACCGGGCCTGGAAAGGCTCGACATTCAGGCAAAGAGTGAAGCCTGGGCGGAATCATTCGTCGCTGACGCCACCGGCGTGGTGACGATCACGCTGCCCGGCGCGGGCAGCTACGAGATCTCACTGATCAGCTACCCTGCTGGCGCGGCGTGGAAGCCGACGACGCGGACGGTGATGCAGGTGCGGATCGGGGACGACAGCTCCGTGGTGTTCCTGCCTGCCGGTGAGATGACTCTGCCCACGGGGATGGCTGAGGGCGTGGCGTTCGCTTTTGGGTTGGTGGCTGTCGCTGCACCCGCTGCTGCTCCCACTATCCCGCTGTGGCCTTCTTATCTGCTGCTGGGAGGCGTGTTGATCTGGCTGGCCCAAGGGACGGGCCGCACGCGGATCGCCGCTGCCATCCAGGAGAGGGTAGGTATCGAGAGACGGTTGAACGAGTCCCAGGCTGACCTGGGGCACACATTCATCGAGGAGGATTGACAATGACCGAAACACTGCTGAGCATCGTATCGCTGCTGTTACTGGCCAACCTGGTATTGACGCTGCTGGCCAACGAGCGCATCCGCAACGCCATTCGCGCCGGCAACCGCCAGGCGCTGGAGATCGGCCTGGCCCGGCTGGAGGCCCTGAGGGAGCAGCTGGAGAAGGAGGTGTCAGTGCGACCCGACGAGGCCGTGGCGCGGCTGGGCCGCTTCGCCTTGGAAGCTACCGGAGAGCACGCCGGCATCGACCAGGTGATCCGCTTGGCCGCCCGTCCGGCCCCTGTACTCGTGGCCCTGGGGAAGGGCTTCTCCCAGTACACCTTCACCACCGCGCCGCCGGAGGTGGCCCGGTCCGCCAATGGCCTGCTGGGGGATCGCCCGCGCCGGGTGCCGGGGCTTCCGATCGATGCCTCTACGTCGGGGCTGACGGCGGCGGCGGAACTCTCCGCCATCTGGTCGCTGCTGGCCGAGGGGTCGAATATCCCGCTGCAGGACCGTGTCCTGCCCCGCTCGGCACGCTGGTATCTGTACGTGGTGCCCCAGCCCGCCGGGGAGAGGCCGGGAAAGTGATCACAATCGCCCGTTTGGGGCTTTCCGCCTGGCTGGTCACCCTGGCAGTGGCGGACCTGCGCAAGGGGGAGGTGACCAACTGGGCCACCGTCCCCCCGCTGCTGGCCGTGACGACCTGGCAAGTGTTGACCGGCGGCTGGCCCCTGGCCCTGATGCTGACCTTGATCCTGGCCGGAGCCCAGTGGCCGGTGTTCGCCGTGCCGTCGTTAGGGCTGATGGCGCTGTGTGCGTGGTTTGCCACACCGCTGGGGTTGGATGTGGCCGTGTGGGTTTGGATCTGTGTGTACATTCTATGGCAGATCGGGCGCGTTCCCGGCAGAAGTCGAGCAGCAGTTTCGGGCTGTCGCCCGAAACTGCCAACCTGCCCTGAAAGGGCAGGCGTCATCGGCGGGGCGGATGCCAAGGTCGTGATGACTCTGATGGCCCTGTTCCCCGACGGGTGGCTGGCCTGGCTGCTGCTGCTTTGCTGGTTCGGCCTGAGCGTGGTCTACCTGCTGCACCGGCACGGCAAGCACGCGCCTCAGGCATTGTTGCGGGCGACGAAAGGGCTGGTGAGGTTCCAGGTGCTGGAGGAAGAGGGCGAACGCTACCCGGCGCTGCCGGCCGTCGCGCTGGCCGGATTGATCTACGTGTGGTTCTATCTCGGGAGCTTGTGAGGTCGGGAGATCGTAAGCTCCTCACGGAAGGGAGGTGAGAGCAATGCGTTTCTTGAAGGACAGGAGCGGAGCCGAGGTGACCGAGGTGGCCGTGATCATCATCCTCATCGTCGTCGCCGCGTACGGCGCCATCCGCGCCTTTGGCCTGCGC
>JAFGED010000480.1 GCA_016931785.1 Anaerolineae bacterium | reverse complement strand
GGGTTCCGCCATGTAAGGCGGGGCCCTTCGGGCGAATGGATGTTGCGTCAGGTTCAGCCTGAGACGCTCAGAGCCACCTTTTTCTTCCAGAAACGTATCTACTCAGGCCGTTCGCCCGAGCAGTGACCCTCGCTCAAAAAAGGGAGAGATGGGGGGGGCGAACCCCTCGCCTTCCTCCTCTTTTTGTCGCGAAAGGCAACCGCGAAGCAGGGCTGAGTAGTTACTCTTTTTCAACATGCGCGGCATATCTAATCGCTCCTTCGTCTCAGCTTCTGCTGAAGCTCAGGGCAGGTTCCCACTTTTCAACGGTGGGAACCCGACGATCTCGAACGTCGCCGAGGCCACCGTGATGGCGGGCTCCGTTTGGAAGTGCTGGAGAAGCTCGTGGTGGAGCTGTCCTTTGACCCGGCGGCGCTCCCGCGGCTCGACCACGTAACGCAGCGAGAGCTCGATCCAGTTGTCGGTCATGATGATGTACAGCGTCGGCTCCGCCGTCGTCGCCTGGACCGGATAGACTTTCATCATCTCGGCCAGTTCGGCCTCGGCCTGCTCGTGAAAATGGGACGTGTACTTGCGGGCGCGTTCCAACATGATCTCGCCCGCCTGCTGCCAGTCGCTTTCGTAGGTGACGGGAATCATGATCTTGTCCCACAGGTACTCCCAGTGCTGCGTGTAGTTGAACACCGGGTCGGAAAAGACGACGCGGTTGGCGACGGTGACGATGCGGCCCGTGTACTGGTCGGCCTGCACCCACTCGCCGATCTCCATCACCGTCGTGCGCAGGATGCTGATATCGAGCACGTCGCCCTCTACGTCGCCGATGCGCACCCGGTCGCCGATGTGGTAGAGGTTGCCGGTGACGATGTTCACGTACCCGGCGAAGGATCCGATCACCTCCTGCGAGGCGAAGGCGATACCGGCGCCCAGGATGCCCATCGCCACGGTGAAATTGCTGCCTGTGCCCAGCCAGATGAAGAGGATGACGACGCTGCACACTGCATAGATCGCATTGCGGGTCAGCATGTAAAGTGTGTGCAGGTGGGCAGGGTCCTTCACCCGTACCTTGAGCACGTTGCGCAGGGCGCGGTTGGCAGTCAGTATCAGGGTCAGCAGCGAGAAAAGCAGCTTGGAGATAACGTCCACGTAGAGTGTGGAAATCTGTGGCATGTTCGATCTCCTTTCGGCCGTCCATCGGGGTGATGGCGGTCTGCTTGCACTCGCGCCGATGCTCAATCTGCCAGTAAGATGCCGTTTTCCGCCAGCCGCTCCTGCACCAGCGCCAGCAGGCGCGGGCGCATCTCTGCCGCCTGGCCGAAGCGCGCCTTGGCCAGCAGCGTCAGCTCCGTCTGCTGGCCGATGAGGCCCGACTCGCTGAGCACCTGCCACGGCTCTAGCAGATTGGGCAGCAGGGCGACGGCCTCGTTGCCAAGCTCCTCCAGAAGCCGTAGCGCGCGGTTCAGGTCGGCAGCGGCGATCTTGAGGGTCACCTTGACGATCGAGAAATGGCCCCGGCTAAAGTTGCGCACGACGCGGATCTCGCCGTTGGGCACGACGTAAAGCTCGCCCGTCGGTGCGCGCAGCAGGGTCGTGCGCAGGTTCACCGCCTCGACGATGCCCTCGAGGCTCAGCATCTCGACCTTTTCCCCCACGGCGAAGGTGTCCTCAAAGATCAGGCCGATGCCGGCCAGCACGTCGCTGATGAGCGGGCGGGCGCTGAGGCCAAAGGCCGCGCTAAAGAGGCCAACGACCCAAACGAGGGTATCCAGGGTGACGAACCTGCCCACGCTGGCGACGGTGGCCGCAGCGAAGGCGAAGAAGCTGATGACGTTGGCCAGCATGGCTCTCAGCGTCTCCCGGCGTTCGGGACGCAGCTCGCGTCCCTTGGGGGTGAGGCGGCTCAACCGCACCAGGCGGCGGGCGATCATGCGCGCCAAAAGATGGACGACCCCGGCCGCGAGGTAATAGATCGCGATGTAGATCAGGTTGCCCCACCAGGCTTTGGTCGTAAAGAGCTCGGCTAGCCAATCGGGCACTTGCTCGCACCTCCAACCTGCCGCCTCAATCGTTAGCGAAAGGCGGCGCGTCCGGTTCCCGCTCGTCCAGCTTTTTGCTCATGCGCAGCGTCTCTACGTGGTAGCCCAGCGATTCGTAGAGCTTTTGTCCAAGCGTGTTGAGCACGCCCACAGAAAGAGCGATCCGGGGTAGGCCCTGCTGGCGCGCCCAATCCTCGGCAGCCTCCATCAGGCGATGTCCTAATCCTTGGCCGCGATAGGGTTCGGACACGTACTGGCTCAGCAGGGAGGCCTCCAGTTGGCCGGTGGCGTCGTTGTGCGTCTTGGCCACCAGGACGAACCCGGCCGTTGATCCATCCTCCACCCGGGCCACGAACGCCTTGCTGGGAAAGCCCGTATCCCCGCGCATTCTTTCCAACTGCCACGCCACGCTTCTATCAATCGCCTGGCGGCTCACCTCTTGCTGGCACTCAGGTCCCAACCTGATCCAGACGATCTCTGCCTGCCCCTGTGCGATCCAATCCCAATCGCTCTCTTTGGCGGGATCGATGCGGAACTTGTTTGCCAAGGTTCTCAATCTCCCTTCTGCCGGAATTTATGTCGCGCACGTAACTACTCAGCCTTGCTTCGCAGTTGCCTTTCGCGTGTGAAAAGAGAGGGGGGCGGGGG
>JAFGED010000479.1 GCA_016931785.1 Anaerolineae bacterium | reverse complement strand
GCGATGCTGATCGCGGCTTGGGCGCTATGATCTGGGTCGCACTCGGCCTTGGCCTGCCGATCCTCGTCCTGTTAGGGCTGCTGGCCTATTGGCAACTGGTCATCGCCGAGGGCACCCACCTGGGACCGCGCGTTGTAACGCTGCTGTACGACTGGTCAGCCAGGGCCTACGAACGCATCAAGCAGTACGACACCGGCGACGAGCAGTGGTTCCTCGGGCTGCCCCTGGCCCGCGCGCTGGAGTTGATCCCCGCCCCACTGGTGCTCGACGTAGCGACCGGCACCGGGCGGCTGCCTCGCGCGCTCATGCGCCAGCCGCCTTTCGAAGGACGCGTCATCGGGCTCGACCTCTCACGGCGTATGCTGGCCGAGGCCGTAGGGAGAACCTCCCAGTTCGCCGACCGGCTGACCTACATCTGGCAAGACGCCCGCCGCCTACCTTTCGACGCCGACACATTCGACGCCGTGACCTGCCTGGAGGCGCTGGAATTCACCCCCAATCCACGTGAGGTGCTGGCAGAGTTGGTGCGCGTCCTGCGCCCAGGCGGTGTGCTGCTGGTCACCAACCGCATCGGGCGCGACGCAAAGCTGCTGCCCGGGCGGGCATTTCCGCGCGAAGAGTTCGACCAAGTATTAGCCGAGTTCCCGCTCGAGGACATCAAAGTGCGCCCGTGGCAGATGGATTATGACCTGGCGTGGGCGATCAAGACCGGCACGCCGCGCGGCGGCTCCATCCGCCCTCTGCCGGAAATCCTACGCTGCCCCGCCTGCGCCGGGCGGCTGAGCCGTACGGTGAATGGATTCCACTGCGCCGATTGCGAGCGCGTCTACCCAATTGCAAAAGACGGCGTGATCGAGATGGCAAGAACGAGAAACGCGCGCGCCACAGACTGACCCCCTCTCTTTCCCTCGTATTGCAACTCGCCGCAAGACGGGGTATAATATCAACAGGAACTGCTTCTAAACCCAAATCCCATAGCCTGGCTCCTCAAACAACCCCATAGAGGTGCATCGTGGAAATTGAAGCCAAGTTTGCAGTGCCTGATGCGAAAATCCTCCGACGCCTAAAGACGGTCAAGCGACTGGACGACTTTACCCTCGCGGCAGGCCAGACCAAACAGGTACACGATACTTACCTGGACACGGACGATCGTGCGATCCTGGCGGCCGGCTATGCCTGCCGCCAGCGCATACAAGCCGAGGGCATACTGGTCACTCTCAAGAGCCTCGGCGGCGCCGAAGGGGCCGTCCACCGGCGAGAGGAGTTGGAAATCCTGCTGCCAGAGGCCCACCCCCCAGCCGAGTGGCCTGAAAGCCCGGCGCGTGAGCGGTTGCTCCAATTGGTCGGGAAAGCCCAACTCGTACCACTCTTCGAGCTGCGACAGACGCGCACCATCCGCCCGCTGCACCGCAACAGGCAGCTGGTGGCCGAAATGAGCGTGGACGAGGTACGCCTGACCGTCCGGGACGAAAAAAAAGGCTATTTCGAGCTGGAAGTGGAGCTGACGCCACAGGGCGCAGAAAGCCACCTGGCAGAGATCGCGGCCCATCTCCAAGACGAATGGAGCCTGAAACCCGAGCCCCGGTCCAAGTTCGAGCGAGCGCTCGAGCTGCTCGACGCACCGGTCCGCGAACCCTCTCTCATGACTCCCCAGGAACGCGCAGCGTGCACACACATCGCGGCGCGTGACGACATGTACGGCCGGCGCGCGCGCGCCCTACTGGCGCTGGACGAAGGTTTGACCCAGCCTGAAGCTGGCGGGCAAGCCGACCTATCCGAGCGGCGCGCAAGGTACTGGCTGGCCGCGTTCCGAGAGAAACGGATGGACGTCTTTCCCGCCCGCGTACTGATCGAGACCGAACCGGCGCCCAAGCCAGTGAAAAAACCGCCTAGACAAAAAATCCCCAAACCGCCGGAAAAACCAGGCCTGGAAGCGAACGACACGATGGCCGAGGCCGCCCGCAAGACGCTCTACTTTCACTTCTTGCGGATGCTGTACCACGAACCCGGCACCCGCCTGGGCGATGATATCGAGGAACTGCACGATATGCGCGTGGCCACCCGGCGCATGCGGGCCGCCTTCCAGGTGTTCGGCGGCTATCTCGACATGGACAAGATGCGCGTCTTCCTCAAGGGGTTGAAGCGCACGGGGCGCACGCTGGGCGCCGTGCGCGACCTGGACGTGTTCTGGGAAAAGACCCAGCATTACCTAGACACGCTGCCGCCGGAGCGACAGAGTGAACTGGAGCCGCTGCGCGTGGTTTGGGAAGCGGAACGGGAGCGCGACCGGGCAAAAATGGTGGCCTACCTCGACAGCGCGCGCTACGTCCAGTTCAAAGAAAAATTCGGGGAATTCCTGCAAACGCCCGGCGCGGGGGAACTGCCGCCCTTTTCCGAGACCGGGGAGCCGGCGCCCCACCGCTTGCGCCACGTCGTGCCGGTGCTCGTCTACCAGCGGTTGGCAGCCGTGCGCGCCTACGGCGAGTGGGTGACCGGCGAGAACGTCCCGCTGGAACGGCTGCACCAGCTACGCATCGCATCCAAAGGGCTGCGCTACACGCTGGAGTACTTTCAAGAGATCCTCGGCGCCGAGGCCAAGGACGCGATCAAAGAGATCAAGGGATTGCAAGACCACCTGGGCAACCTTCAGGACGCGGTCGTAGCCAGCAACCTGCTGCGCGACTTTATGACGTGGGGCACCTGGGGCCACACTCAGGCCAAGGAGGGTGTAACCTTGCCAAGCGAGCCCATCGTCGCGCCGGGCGTGGCCGTGTACCTGGCCGCGCGGCAGGTCGAGCTCCAGCAATTAGTGGACGCCTTTCCCCAAACCTGGGAACGTATCCAGAGCGCGGACTTTGGCCGATTGGTAGCGGCGGCCCTATCGCCGCTGTAACAAGTTGGAGGAGCTATGCAAGCCCTGGGTATCGATATCGGTGGGACGGGTATCAAGGGCGCGCCGGTAGAAACCAATACTGGCAAGTTGACGTCCGAGCGTTACCGGCTCCTGACGCCCGATCCATCCACCCCAAAAAAGATCGCCGCGACCGTGGCCGAGGTCGTGCGCCACTTTGATTGGCGCGGGCCCGTGGGATGCGGGTTTCCAGCGGTGGTCAAACACGGCGTCGTCCACACGGCGGCCAACGTCTCCGACAAGTGGATCGGCGCCGACGCCGAGGCGCTCCTGAGCCAAGCGACCCAATGCCCGGTCACCATGGTCAACGACGCCGACGCGGCGGGCCTGGCAGAGATGCGCTTCGGGGCAGGGCGCGACCAGGATGGCATCGTGCTGGTGATCACCCTGGGCACCGGCATCGGCACCGCCGTCTTTGTATCCGGCCATCTGCTGCCCAACACGGAGATGGGGCACATCGAGGTCGAGGGAAAAGACGCCGAGGAATGGGCCGCCGAGATCGTGCGCAAGCAACAAAAGCTATCCTGGGAACAGTGGGGAAAGCAGGTGGATAAATACCTGAGGACGATGGAGCGATTGATCTGGCCCGACCTGATCATCGTCGGCGGCGGCGCCAGCAAAAAGCACGGGAAATTCTTTCCCTACTTTACCATCCAAACTCCGGTCGTGCCCGCCGAGATGCTCAACGAGGCCGGCATCGTGGGCGCCGCACTGGCAACCGAGCCCCGATAGAGAAGCCACATGCTCGAAAAGATCGATCTGAGCAGAAAGCTATCGAAAAATGAATACAAGGCGCGGCTGCCACAGTTGCGCAACCGGCTGTACGACCTGCAGAAAGCCTGCTGGGACGCGAATACACCCAGCGTGATCCTGTTCGAAGGCTGGGACGCCGCGGGCAAGGGCACGTCCATCAACCTGCTCACCCAGCGCATTGACCCGCGCGGGTTCAAACTCTACGCTGTCCAGGAGGCCCGCACCTACGAAAAACACATGCCCTGGCTGTGGCGATTTTGGCTCAAGCTGCCCAACTATGGCGAGATGGCTATCTTTGACCGCAGTTGGTATGGGCGCGTGCTGGTCGAGCGCGTCGAGGGGCTCACGCCGGAGGAGGAGTGGCGCAGGGCGTATCAAGACATCGTCGATTTCGAGCGCACCATCGCCGACGACGGCTACGTGGTGATCAAGTTCTTCCTGCACATCGGCAAGGAGGAACAAAAGCGACGCTTCAAGAAACTGGAAAAGGACCCCCTCGAAAGCTGGCACGTCCAGCCGGAGGACTGGGAACATCACCGCAAATACGATGCATACGTGATCGCCATCGAAGAGATGTTGGAGCGCACCGAGACCGAATGGGGACCGTGGACGATCGTCGAGGCGACTGACCGCCGCTGGACGCGGGTCAAGATCTTTGAGACGATCATCCACCGTCTGGAAGAGGCGCTCGCAAAACGCGCCAATACCGAGAGCTCGTGATGTTAGAAGCCAGCGATCTGAGCAAGCACCTGACGCGAGAAGAGTACGTAGAAGGCCTGCTGCACTACCAGTTGCAGTTGCGCGAGCTGGCCTATCAACTCTACGTGCAAAAGCGGACGATGGTGATCGTGTACGAAGGCTGGGACGCCGCAGGCAAGGGCGGCAACATCAAGCGTATCACCGAAAAGCTCGATCCGCGCGGCTACGAGGTCTTTTCCATCGCCGCGCCCAAGGGAGAGGACGCCACCCACCACTACCTGTGGCGCTTCTGGCGGCGGCTGAAACCCCCGGACGAAAAGCAGGCGCTGATCTTTGATCGCTCCTGGTACGGCCGGGTGATGGTCGAGCGGATCGAGGGGTTTTGCAACGCAGCGGAGTGGAAGCGCGCCTACCGCGAGATCAACGAGTTCGAACGCCAACTGGTTGATTTTGGCATGATCGTGGTCAAATTCTGGATCCACATCGGCCCCGACGAGCAGCTACGCCGCTTCGAGCAGCGAGAAGCCACGCCTTACAAGGCCTGGAAGCTGACCGACGAGGACTGGCGCAACCGGGAAAAGTGGGATGCGTACGCACAAGCTGTGAACGACATGCTGCTCAAGACCAGCACGGCGACTGCGCCGTGGACGATCGTGGAGGGCAACGACAAGTGGTTCGCCCGCGTCAAGACACTGCGCACGCTCGTCGAGGTTCTAAGCAGCGCGCTCGATTATTCGCCAGCGGACGCCAAACCCAAGAAACAAGAGAAGGGCAAAAAGTGACGGACAAATCTCAGACCGTCAATCTTGACGACCCCAAGCTATACATCAACCGCGAGCTGAGCCGGTTACAATTCGACAAGCGCGTGCTCGAAGAAGCGCTGGACGAGACCCATCCCCTGCTGGAGCGGGTCAAGTTCCTCTCCATCTTTGCCAGCAATCTGGACGAGTTCTTTATGATCCGGATGTCCGGTTTGCGCCGCCAGATGGCGGCCAAGGTGCTCGAAACCCCGCCGGACGGCATGAAGCCGGCCGAGCAACTGCTCGCCATCCGCGAGCAGTTGCTGCCCGTGCTGGAGACCCACTCAAAGTGCTGGCACAAGGACGTCCGCCCCAAGCTCAAAGAGGCCGGGATCGAAGTGCTGAGATACGACGGGCTGAAACGCAAACAGTGCAAGCTGCTGCGCCAGTATTTCGAACGCGAGATCTTTCCCACCCTCACCCCGCTGGCCTTTGATCCGGGCCACCCATTTCCCCACATCTCGAACCTGAGCATCAACCTGGCGGTGGTGATCGACGATCCACAGCACGGCGAGCGGTTCGCCCGCCTCAAGGTGCCCCGCGTGTTTCCGCGCCTGCTGCGCATCCCCAGCGAGGAAAAGGCAGATAGCTACGAGAGCCTGGGGTTGGTCGAAGAAGCATCCTCCAACTTTGTCTGGCTCGAGGAGGTCATCGCCGCCAACCTGGACCTGCTCTTCCCCGGCCTGAACGTGGTGGCGGCCTACCCCTTCCGCGTCACCCGCGACGCCGACCCCGATATCGAGGAGGATGAGGCATCCGACCTGCTGCTGGCCATCGAGGAGAGCGTGCGTTTGCGCCACTTTGGATCCGCAATACGGCTGGAGATCGAGACCGGCACGCCGGACCGCATCCGCGATATCCTGGTCAGCAACCTGGAGCTGGCTCCCTACCAGGTCTACACCAAGGACGCTCCCATCGGCATGGCGGATCTCGTGGAATTGACCAAGATCAAGCGCCCAGATTTGAAGGACCCCCCTTTCCTGCCGGCCATTCCCCCATCCTTAACCACGGGGGAAAGCATCTTCTCGGCCATCAAACAGCGCGACATCATGCTCTACCACCCATACGATAGCTTCGCGCCGGTGGTGGACTTTTTGCGCCAGGCGGCGCGCGACCCGGACGTGCTGGCCATCAAGCAGACGCTGTACCGCGTTGGCCCCAACTCGCCAGTCGTAGCGGCGCTGATGCGAGCGCGCGAAAATGGGAAGCAGGTGGCCGTGCTGGTCGAGCTAAAGGCCAGGTTCGACGAAGAGAGCAACATCGGCTGGGCGCGGGCCTTGGAGCGCGCGGGGGTGCACATCGCGTACGGTCTTGTGGGGCTCAAGACGCACGCCAAGCTCCTCATGGTCGTCCGCCGCGAAGGCGATGGCATCACCCGTTACATCCACATGAGCACCGGCAACTATAACGACGTCACCGCCCGCACCTACACCGACATCGGTCTCTTCACCTGCGACCCGGCCATCGGCGCCGACGTCTCCGACCTGTTCAACGCCCTCACCGGTTACTCCCTCAAACAAGAATACCACAAGCTGCTCGTAGCGCCGGGGCTGATGCGCCGCCAGCTACTGGAGCGCATCGAGCGCGAGAGCGAGCGACACAGGCAGCACGGCGACGGCTACCTGGCCTTCAAAATGAACCACCTGGTGGACAAAGCCTGCATCCAGGCGCTCTACCGCGCCTCGCAAGCGGGTGTGAGGATCGACTTGCAGGTGCGCGGCACCTGCTGCCTGCGGCCGGGCCTGCCGGGAGTGAGTGAAAACATCACCGTCACCTCCGTCGTGGGGCGCTTCTTGGAACACCCGCGCATCTATTACTTCCGCAACGGCGGGGACGAAGTGATCCTGCTGGGCAGCGCCGACCTGATGCCCCGCAACCTCGACCGGCGGGTGGAGCAGTTGTTCCCCATCGAAGACCCACAACTGAAGGAAGCGATACGCGACCAGATTCTGTCCGTCCACTTGAGGGACAACATGCAGGCCCGGCGCATGCTGCCTGATGGGAGCTACGAGCGCCTGCAGCCGCAGGAGGGCGAACCGGAGCTGAACTCGCAGATGTGGATGATCGAGCATCGAGGGCTGTGGAATGAGGATGACTGACGGCGCACAGAGCGCGCCGCCAGTTAGGGCAGTTTCAGGCTGCGCCTGAAACCGCCCCCAGTGAAACCGCTAAAAGAGAAACCGTGCGATGAAAGTGGCATTGATCGGAGATATCCACGCCAACCTGCCAGCACTGGAGGCGGTGTTGGCTCACATCGAAAGCCTGGGTGCAAAAAAAATCTGGAACGTGGGAGATTCTGTGGGGTACGGCCCCTTTCCCGACGAAGTGGTGCAGATACTTCGCAAGGACGACCGCATCCTGAGCATCCTGGGCAACTATGACCGCAAAGCGCTCACTTTCAAACACAAGAAGAACAAGTGGCGCCAGAGCAAGCACCCGGACAAGTACCTCGCCTTCGGCTGGGCCTATGAGAACCTCTCCAAGAAAAACCGCAAGTACCTGCGCTTTCTCTCCCGAGAGGTGCGTATGAAAGTAAGAGGCCACCGCGTCCTGCTGACCCACGGCAGTCCGGCGTCAGACAACGAGCATCTCTACCCCGGCACTCCGGAGGAGCGACTGCGCGAACTGGCCCACATGGTCAAGGCCGACATTATCGTCGTCGGCCACTCACACCAGCCCTTTGTCCGGCAGGTGGACGACGTGTGGTTCATCAACACCGGCAGCGTCGGCCGCCCCGACGATGGGGACCCACGCGCCTGCTACGCCGTCCTGCGCTTTCAGGAAAAAGAATTCACAATAGAACACCACCGCGTGGAATACGATGTGGAGAGAACGGTCGCCGCGATCCACGAGTACAAACTGCCCGAGGCGTTCGCCCAGATGTTCATCCAGGGACGCAACCTGGACTATCTCCAGCCAGGGGCAGGAGACGAAGAAGATATAGAAGAAGAGTGAAGACCCTGATCCTCGTCCGGCACGCCAAGTCGAGCTGGAAACACCCCGGCTTGCCCGATCGCCTGCGTCCCTTGAACAAGCGCGGCCAGCATGATGCCCCCGCGATGGGGGAACGCCTGGCCAAACGAGAGATCGCCCCAGATCTGATCATCTCCAGCCCGGCGACCCGCGCCATGGCGACGGCCGAAATCATCGCCCAGGAGATCGGCCATCCCGAAGAGGAAATCCGCGCCGACGAGCGCCTCTACGGAGCCAGCGCCTTTGAGCTGCTCGAAATCATCCAAGAACTCGACGCTGCCCTGGAACACGTGATGCTCATCGGCCACAACCCTGGCCTGACCGACCTGGCCAACGACCTCGGCTGTGGCATCGACAACCTGCCGACGTGCGGCGTCGTCGAGGTGAGGTTCGAGATCGATTCCTGGGCCGATATCGGCGATGTCGATCCTGCGTGCGTGGATTTCGACTATCCGAAGAAAATCAGCCGATAGACCGCTTTGAATACTCGTACCTCTTGACCTTGCCAAATTCAGACCGAGGTGGTATAATGCCGCCCAATAATTTAGACTCAACTTGAAAGCGCTGACCGGGACGAGTACCGACCGGTAAAGGTCTTAGAGAGAGGGGGTCACCGGCTGAAAGCCTCCTCGACCAGACGGACGGGAAAACCCCCCGGGAGCGGGTCCCTCAAATCGTATCACGAAGGTACGAAAGTATGGGATCACGGGACGGCCCGTTACAGCCAAAGAGTGTGCCAACGGATAGCAGACGAATAAACGGATAATCGAGCCGTTCACCTAACTGGAAACAGGCATCCGTTTATCCGTTGAACAATCCGCTGTCAAACTTGGGTGGAACCACGTAGGCCCCCTGCGCCCCAAGAGCGCGGGGGGCTTTTGCATATCAGGGATAGAAACCCGGTTTGTAACTACTCAGCCTTGCTTCGCAGTTGCCTTTCGCGTGTGAAAAGAGAGGGGGCGGGGG
>JAFGED010000478.1 GCA_016931785.1 Anaerolineae bacterium | reverse complement strand
GCCGCCCTCGAACCCCCATCTCTCCCTTTTTTGAGCGAGGGCCACTGCTCGGGCGAATAGCCTGAGTAGATGCCGTCAAAGAATCAAATGTCAACACGGCCTAGATCGTCAATGATCAAGACAGCCTGCTACCGCGTGGGCCAATTCTTCCGGGGGCTGACCGCGCGGGTTTCGGACGAGGAGGCAGAGCGAGCAACGCGCACGCTGACGGCTGAAGCGCAGGCGCTCTTTCGCCGCCAGACCATCCAGGACCAGCGGCACGCGCTTGCCGTATACGGCGCGATCCGGCAGGCAGGCCACACGAACCCGCACCTGCTGGCGGCGGCGCTGCTGCACGACGCGGGCAAGGCCGCGGCGAGGCTATCTCCCGTTCACCGGTCGATCATCGTGCTGCTGGGCCGCTTTGCGCCGAGCCTGCTGGCCCGCCTGAGCCAGGGCGAGCCCCGTTCCTGGAACCGGCCCTTCGTCGTCCACGCCCAACACCCGCAGATCGGCGCGCGCTGGGCAGAGGAGGCCGGTTGCTCGCCGCTCGCCGTCGCCCTCATCCGGCGGCACGAGGAGAAGCAGATCGTCGTACAGACGGAACAAGACCGGCTGCTGGCTATATTGCAGGCAGTCGATGACGCGAATTGAGCACAGTGACCGAGACCTATCGCATCCTGATGATCGCCCCCACCTCCTTTTTCTCCGACTACGGCGGACACATCCGTATCCTGGAGGAGGCGCGGGTGCTGCAAAAGCTGGGGCACCAGGTGACGATCGTGACCTACTATCTAGGGCGCGACCTGCCCGATCTGGAGATCATACGCACCCGCCCCACACCCTGGCGGGCCGATTACGACGTCGGCTCATCGCTGCACAAGCTGGCCTTTGACGTTTTCCTGGGTTGGGCAGGGTTGCAGACGATCCGCCGCCGCCGCTTCGACGTCGTCCACGGCCACATGCACGAGGGCGCTTTCATCGGCTACTTTTTGAGCCGACTCCTGGGCGCGCCGCTCCTGTTCGATTTTCAGGGCAGCCTGACCGGCGAGATGGCGGATCACCATTTTCTCAAACCCGATGGACCATGGTATCCTTGGATGCGGCTGCTGGAGCTGCGCATCGACCGCATGGCCGACGCCATCATCACCAGCAGCCAGCACGGAGCCGCCCTGCTGGAGCAGGATTTCAATTGCAGCGCCCACTGCACCCGGCCGCTGCCGGACTGCGTCAACCTGGATTTCTTCCGCCCCGACGTGCTTGCCCCGCAGGAGCGCGCGACCCGCAAGGCGGCTCTGGGCATCCCGCCCGGCCGTCCCGTCGTCGCCTACCTGGGACTGCTGGCCGATTACCAGGGCACGCTGCTGTTGATCGAGGCGGCGAAGATTCTCAAGCGACGTGGCGTGGATGCGCACTTTTTGATCATGGGGTTTCCCAACGTCGACCACTACCAAGAGATGGCCTCCAACCTGGACGTGGCCGACCGCGTCACTTTTACCGGTAAGGTGACCTACGAGGAAGCGCCAGCCCACCTGGCTTTGGGCGACGTCGCCGTGGCTCCCAAGCTCTCTGCCACCGAGGGCTGCGGCAAGATTTTGAACTATATGGCGATGGGCCTACCCACCGTCGCCTTCGACACGCCGGTCAGCCGGGAGTACATGGACTCGCTGGGCGTTTATGCCGGACAAGACGGCGATCCGGTCGCCCTGGCCGACGCTATCGCCGGCCTGCTCGGCGACCCCGCGGGGAGCACCGACCTGGGGAAAAAGCTGCGGGCGCGGGTAGCCGAGCACTTTTCCTGGGAGCGCGCCGGACGGCAGTTATCGAACATCTACCGCGACGTTCTGGAGCGAAGGGCATGATGTTGAATGGGAGATAAGGCATTCGCGGAGATCATCGTCCTCTCGCCGGTCAAGACGACAGTGCCGGGCGCGGAGGCACAGACCTTTACCTATCACCTGCCGGACGAGCTAAAGGGCCGCCTCAGCGTTGGCTCTCTCGTCATCGTCCCCTTTAGCTCCCGGCGGCTCTACGGTGTCGTCGTCGGCCTCAGCGGTGAGCCGCCCGCTTTCGAGACCCGCCCGGTCGAGTCGCTGGCGGATGACGAGCCGATGCTCACGCCGCCCCAGGTAGCGCTGGCACGCTGGATCAGCCGCGAGTACCTGGCTCCACTCTGGCAATGCCTGGCACTGATGCTGCCGCCGGGTGCGGCAGGCCGCTCCGACGTGCAGGTCGAACTGGCCAAAGAGGGAATCGAGGATGGCGACGCCAAGACCGAGGCGCAGGAACAACTGCTCACCGTCTTGGATGCCAAAGGGCCGTTGCGCGGCGCTCAGCTGAACCGCCTGCTGCCGCGCCGGCAGTGGCAGCGAGCCGCCGACCAATTGGCCCGCCGGGGCGTGGTCGATAAATCGTCCTTCCTGGCCCCACCCCGCGCCCGCCCACAGCAAGTGCGCACGGTCGAGTGGATCGCCCGCGACATCGACGCCGACGAGGCCCTGGCCGGCCTGCGCAGCGCGTGCTATCCGGCCATCGTCCAATTCCTGCGCGCCGAAGGCGGCCCGGTGGACGTGAGCTGGGTCTATGCCGAAACCGGCTGCCAGCACCATCACCTTACCAAGCTGGCCGAGCGAAACCTGGTCGCCTTCGATACAGAGGAGATGTGGCGCGACCCCCTGGCCGACGAGACCTTTGTGCCCGATACGCCGCCGCAACTCACGTCGGACCAGCAGGCCGTCTGGGACAAGATCAAATCGCAGATGGCAAATAACACATCCCAAGTTTTCCTCCTGCACGGCGTCACCGGCTCGGGCAAGACCGAGATCTACCTGCGGGCCGTCGCCGAGGTCCTCGAGCAGGGCAAGCAGGCGCTCGTCCTGGTCCCCGAGATCAGCCTGACGCCGCAGACGGCCCACCGCTTTGGCGCGCGCTTTGGCCAGCGGGTCGCCGTCCTCCACAGCGCACTCAGCGACGGCCAGCGATACGACACCTGGCGGCAGATTCGCGCCGGGCTGAAGGACATCGTGGTCGGCCCGCGCTCCGCCCTCTTCGCCCCCCTCTCCGGGATCGGCTTGATCGTCCTGGACGAGGAGCACGACGGCAGCTACAAGCAAGAGTCTCCGCCGCCCCGCTATCACGCCCGCGAGGCAGCGATCGAGCTGGCCCGCCTGACCGGCGCGACGGCCATCCTTGGGTCCGCCACGCCCAGCCTGTCCTCTTACGTCCGCGCCAAACGGGGCGAGTGGACGCTGCTGGAGATGGCGCGGCGCGTCATGGCCCACGTCCAGCGCATCGCCGAACTACAATCCCGCTACAACCTGCCACAGACCCACTTCCGCCCTGTGAATGAAGGCTCTGCCGAGGCACGCTACATGGAGCTGCCCCCCGTGCAGATCGTCGACCTGCGGGCCGAGCTGCGCGCCGGCAACCGGTCTATCTTTAGCCGGGCGCTCCAGGGAGCGGTGAACGAGGCTCTAGGTAGGGGCGAGCAGGCGATTCTGTTCCTGAACCGGCGCGGGGCGGCCACCTTTGTCCTGTGCCGCGACTGCGGTCACGTCATCCACTGCCCGCACTGCGAGACGCCGCTGACCTATCACGGCTCGCGCGCCAGCCTGGTATGCCACCACTGCAATTACCATCAGGCCCAGCCGGGGGCTTGCCCGCAGTGCGGCAGCGACCGCATCCGTTACTTTGGCCTGGGCACCGAGCGGGTGGAGCAGGAAGTGCAGCAACACTGGCCGGAGGCGCGCACCCTGCGTTGGGATCACGATACCGCCCGCAATCACGCCGCCCACGCAGCGATCCTCCATCTTTTCAGCACCGGCCTGGCCCACGTCCTCGTCGGCACGCAGATGATCGCCAAGGGGCTCGACCTGCCGCTGGTGACCGTCGTCGGCGTCATCTCGGCAGACACGATGCTCAATCTACCCGATTTCCGCTCTGGCGAGCGCACGTTCCAGCTGCTGACCCAGGTGGCCGGACGAGCAGGACGGGGGCTTCTCGGAGGGCGCGCCATCCTCCAGACCTACCACCCCGACCATTATGCCGTCGTCGCCGCCGCCGCTCACGACTATACCGGGTTCGCCGCCCGCGAGCTGGCCTTCCGCCGCGAGCAGGGCTATCCGCCTTACCGCCGTTTAGTCAAGCTGGTCTACGAGCACGCCAGCCCTTCCCGCGCCCAGGCCGAAGCCGAGGCGCTGGCCGAGAGCCTGCGCGACGCACTATCTCGGCGCGGCCTTCCGGCGACCGACATAATAGGCCCCGCGCCCGCGTTCTTCGCCCGACTGCGAGGCCGCTACCGATGGCAGATACTCTTGCGCCACGCCGAGCCAGCCGAGCTCTTCAACGCCATCCAAGTCCCCTCCGGCTGGCGAGTGGACGTGGATCCGGAAGGAGTGCTGTAAATTTGTCCTCTACGCAGCAGTGATGTATAATCAAGTGTGGAATGTGCGTTCGGTGAATCACAGATTCGTCGACATAAGGGGGGATCATGAGCAAACCGTTGGCTTTCATTATCGAAGACCACCTGGATGCCGCCACCATCTTCTCAGAGGCATTAAAGGCAGCGGATTTCGAGACCGAGATCATCCGGTCGGGCGACGCGGCTTTGGAACGCTTGGCAAATACAGTGCCAGATATGGTGATTTTGGACCTGAATCTTCCTCAGGTATCAGGAGCAGAAATCCTGGCTCGCATCCGTGCCGACACGCGGCTCGTAAAGACCAATGTGATCGTCGCCACCGCGCACCCGCAACTGGCCGATAACGTCCAGGGAGAAGCCGATCTGGTGCTTCTAAAGCCCATCAGCTTCACCCAGTTGCGCAGTCTGGCCACTCGCCTGAGCACTCCCGATTCCCCAACCGCAGACTAGCATTCTAGCCAAGTAGCCTGGCGCTATATACGCCTGACGACAGAACAGGTTCTGGTAGCACGTTCATATCGCGGCTAAAACGACGACACGAACAAACTGGATGGACACTAAAACCGGTGACAGCCAAAAACTGAATAGAGATGCTTCCGAGTTGACGCGCCAATTGACTCGATTTTTGGAAAAAAACGAGGCCATCCTCAAGGGCATCGAAGAGGGTGTCGTCATATTCGACCTGGACGACCGCGCCGTGGCCTCCAATCCTGCCGCGGCGCGTCTTTTGGAACGCCCCGTACACGAGATTGCTTGTTGCGACATCGGTACATTGTTAGGAAAAGAAAAAGAGGCGGTGCGCGATAGAAACGATGGGGTCCTTGAGCTAGACTCGGATAGCGAGACGCTTCTCATAAACCTGGTGCCCGTCTGCGATCCGGCCGGTAAAACGCTCTGTACCGTGGCTGTGCTTCACGATCTGACGCAGGAGGTCGAGGGAGACCCTGCAAGAGATGGCTTTGTGAACCTCGCCTCGCACGAGCTGCGCACGCCGCTAAGCGCCGTCCTGGGTTACATAGACATGCTGCGGGAAGACGTCTATGGCCCTCTCACCACACAGCAGCGCAGCGCTGTGGAGCGCGCCGCGGCAAACACCGAGCAATTGGTAAGCCTGATCAGCGGACTCCTGGATCAGTCACAGATGCAAACAGGCGGCCTGGCCCTTCATCACGCACCTTTTGCCACGATCAAGCTGGTCGATAACGTGCAGACGGTGATGGCCAGAGCCGCGCGGTACAAAGGGCTCAAACTGAGCACCTGCATCGCCGACGACGTGCCCTCCGTACTCTACGGCGACTTTCAACGGCTGTGCCTGGTCTTGGCCAACCTGGTCGAGAATGCGATCAAGTGTACCACGAGCGGGATGGTCCGCGTAGAGATTTTCAGGCCCAGCGCAGATCTCTGGGCGCTAAAGGTGTCCGACACCGGCGGCGGCATCTCAGAAGAGGCCAGGGAACGCGTCGTCGCACCATTCCGGCAGGCGAGCGATGTGATGGGACACGAATGCCAGGGCGTAGGGCTAGAGCTATCCATCGTCAAGCAATTGGTCGCCCTGATGAATGGGGAGATCGAGTTGGAGAGTGAGACCGGCAAGGGAAGTACCTTCACCGTCGTCCTACCACTTTTGCCAAGTGCTATCGATGGGTTTCCTCCCAGATAAACAGGCCAGCTCTGTAAAGGAAAAACCACTATGAGCGACGCGCTTGCGCTGGTCATCGAAGATCACGTCGATTCGGCCATCATTTTTAGCGAGGCGGTAAAGATGGCCGGATTTGACGTTGAGACCATTCGCGACGGCGAGACGGCTCTTGAACGTCTTGCCGCCGTGAAACCAGATGTGGTTATCCTGGACCTCAATCTACCCCACGTGTCGGGTATAGATATCCTGCGACAAATTCGCTCCGATCCGCGCTTGACCGATACTCGCGTCGTCGTCATTACCGCTCACGACGAGTTGACCAACAGCCTTCAAGATCAAGCCGACATGGTGCTCATCAAGCCCGTCGCTTTCAGCCAAATACGCAAGTTGGCCTCGGATATCGGCTCCCTCACAAAGTGATCCTTCACGTATCCATGTCCTGCAATGCCTGGTACGCCGGTCGTGGGGTCAGGTCGGGCTCGACCAGGCTGTAGCCACTCATCTCGTCCTCGGGCGGCCGGCCATAGCACAGGTTCCACACGGTCAGCATCTCCACCCACGGCCACTCCCGCCGCACGCGCTCGAACGACCCAACCAGATAATCGGCCTGCTCCCTCTCGCTGACGGGCGGCTGGACGTGCGAGTGCACGGTGTAGCCCAGCTCGGTGATCCACACCGGCTTGACGTCACCATAGTCCAGCATCACGTCGCGTAGATCAAGGATGCGTGCCAGGTTGAGGCCACCGTGAGCGCCGCGTTCATCCTCGGGCGAGATACCGTAGCCGTAATCGTGGACGGCCAGCACGTCAAAGCACCCGGCGGCCCCGGCGGCATACATCTGTCGCAGAAACTCGCGGTCGTCCATCGCGCGGGGGGAGAACTCGTTGGTCGGCGCCAGCCCGCCGCCGACGACCAGCGCCCCGGGATCGACGGCGCGCACGCGGGCCTGGGCCGCGCACAGCAGGCTGACGTAATCCTCCGGGCGTGCCACCCAGCCATCGAACGAGTCCCAGTGACGCGGCAGGTCGCCACCGGAGCGGCTCCACTCGGCGGCCAGGTTGGGCTCGTTCCAGATGATATAGCCCAGCACGTGGCCCCGGTACCGCTCCGCCACAGCACCGACGAAATCGGCATAGGCGTGCGGGTCGAAAGGGAACCCACCCCGCGCGCACGCATCCGGCACAATGGCCCACTCTGGCGGCATGTCGAGCCGCACGACCAAGTTAAGCCTGTAGGCGCGGGCGGTGCGCACCATGTAGTCGCTCGCCTCCCAGTCGTAGAGGCCGGGGCGGGAGTTGAGGTCGCGCCAGGGAAAGACCTGCACCACCGTGTCGAACCCCGCCTCGGCGGCCAGTCGCGCTACCGTCTCATCGAGGAACAGCGTGTGCACCGCGTGGCGGAAGGGGTGCTCGGAGCGGGGCGGCGGGGTCGGTAGGCCAGGGTCAAGCGGCCGATGGACGACTTGCGCCGGACGGGGCTGTGGAGGCGGGCAGTCGACGGTCGGGGAGGGTATCAAGGTTGGTGTGACTGGCTGTGATACCGCCTTTTGGCTGCAGACAGAACTGCTCACGACAAGCAGCGCCACGGCGAGCGCGGAAACTAGCGTCAGATTCTTTCCTGCCATAACCTACTCCTCCGCCGGGTCGTACACGTAGAGTCCATCTGATCGAGCAACCCAAATGCGCCCACCTCGGCCCTCAGCCAGGCTGTGAACGGTGGTACGGTGTGTTCCAGAGACGATGCTTTCCCAGGATTCCCCATCGTAGTGCAAGAGGCCAAACTCGTGGCCGGCCCACAGATCACCCTGAGAATCGACCAGCAGAGCAGTGATCTTGCCCTCGGTCGGTACAGACACTTTTTTCCACTCACTCTCTCGATAAACAAACAGACTGGCTACGTCGTCGAACGCCACCCACGCATCACCCTCGGGTCCCACAGCGATGTCGTTCGCTAGACTATGATATCCGCGAAATCGCCCAGAGTTTGGTGGAAGGAACAACGTCTTCCATGTCGTGCCATCGAGCCGCCTTAGGACTCCATCCCTCCCTATAGCGTAGACCTCCCCACGAGGGCCACGGGCCAATCGTTCGTCCCACGTGCCGGTGCTGTACTCGTCCCACACCTCGCCATTAAAGCCCCGCAAGGCACAGTCGGCCGAGCTCAGCCATACCCCGCCTCCCACGTCCGCCAGGATGTGATGGGGAAAACACGGCCAGTCTACAGGGAACGGGTAGTGGGTCCACGCCTCGCCGTCAAAATAGCTGACGGCCCCGTCACGATATCCGGAGGCTGCCCACAGCCCGCCCCGGTCGTCGGCAGAGATCAAGGCCCGCTCGGTGACTTCGGTCCGCTGCCAAGAGCCGGACGCCTCGTCGTAAAGGAGCAGGCCGTGCTCCTGCGTAGAGGCCCACAAACGGCCGTCAGTGGTAGTAGCCAGATCGGAAAACCGTGGGCCGACGGGAATCGCATCCGCGGGCGAGAGCAGGTGGCGCTGGAAGCTCTTACCATCGCTAAAAACTAGCCCTTCCGCCGTGCCCACCCAGACACCCCCGCGCGCGTCGTCGGCGAAGATGAGATTGGTGGGACCGTACGGCCAGGGAAGCACCTGCCAGCTCTGCCCGTCAAAGCTCAACAGCGCGTCGTAGGGCTCGCCCTCATCAGGTAGGTGCCGGGCCAGCATCCACAGGCGCTCGTTGCTCTCGGCGGCGATGAGGGGGTATTCTCCCCAGGGAACGATGCCCTCAGGCGGAATCATAGAAGACAAGTTCTCGTACCAGCCGGTCAACAGGCGGCATTCTTCAGGGGAGCGAAAGTCGAAAGGGAGAAGGGTATCGGATGCGAACCAATCGTCACAGCCGACCTGGTGTAATGGAGAAAAAGGCAAGACGGCCTCTCCCACCCAAACGCCCTCTTTGGGCGGCTCGTGGCCCGCATAGCGCCACAATCTGATGCCGCGCTGGTGTGTATCCTCCGCCCACAGATCGCCCCCTGCGTCAAAAGCCAGGCCGCTAGGATTGTAGCCGTCCAGGTCAACAGACTGCCAACCTCGTCCATCGAAGCGGAGTAGTACATCGTATCCGGCAGCCCACACCCGGCCATCGGGATCTGGCAAGAGGACGCTCACGTATATCGACGCTTCACTCCCGCCAGCGATGGATGCAGGGTCAAAGCGAGTGCAGTTCAGTGTGTCGAGATCCAAACGAACCAAGTCAGACGGCGTGGCGACCCACAGCCAATCCCCGTCGCGCAGCATCGCTTTGACACCGCCTGCAGAAGTGCCGCTGCGCCAGACTTGCCGCAAGGGTGCGCTCTCTGGCAGGACAGCGCCGCACAGAAGCTGCACAGTCTCGCCCTTCTGAGCGGCGGCTTGGGGTAGCGCGGTGGGCCCAGGCGGCATTTGCACATCCGCTCCACGCCTACATGCTGCCACAAACCCTACCAATGCGACACAGATGGCAAGACCAACTGTTCGCGGCATCATTTCGGATTGTCGTATTTTCATTCTCACTCCCGTACGGCGATGTCCTCTGGGCCAGCGGTTTCCCTTGATCCTTTCGCCACAAACCCCATGTAGCAAAGGCCTCTTTTCATAGTACCACATTTTGGTTACCACAAGTTCACCAGGGGCTTACCGCCGGGTTACCGTTCTCCCTTCCAAACGGAAACACTCTCATCGCCGCCGACCCAGATGTGCCCCTCGGCGTCTTGAGCCAGGGCCAGCGCGTTGTGCAGGACTGGATAATCGGAAGCAGGCGCAAAGTCGTCCGGCTCGAACGATTCCCAGCCCGGCCTGCCATCCCCGGCGGCGGGCCAACGCCACACGCCCACAGGGAAGTGCCATCTTCCCCTGGGAAGCCTCCCTATGTGTGCCGAGGCCCCCACCCACAACGCGCCCTTGGCGTCCACCAACAGGGCGTCGATCCCGTATACCGTGTCAGTAGATAGACCATAATCTGTCCAACGTCCGTCCTCGTAAAGCCGCACGGTCGCACCGGGGTAGTAGCCGACCCACAACCTGCCCGCCGGGTCAAAGGCCAGCGCGTTGGCCCAGCCGGGCTCGGAGGCGCTGTTGGGCAGGGTGATCCATCTCTTGATACCAGGGTCGAACAAACTGACGCCTGCGTGATGCGCGGCGTAGACGTGCCCGTGGGGGCCCCGCGCCAGCGCCGTGATCCGCAAGTCGGGCAGGCCGTCCATGTGGGAGAACTTTTTCCAAACGAGCGTGTTCGCAGATTCGGATGGCATCGCCGTCCAGACGCCATCCTCAAGAGTGCCCAACCAGAATCGTCGGTCTCCATCCACCAGGAGCGCCGTGGGGCTGATGACTTCCGGCGCAGGCCAACTCAGGGTCCGCTCGCCAAGATGCAAGAGCTCCCCTTGGCCAGCGACCCAGACCCCCTGCACAGGGTCGGCGGCAATCGTCCTGGTATCTTGATCCAGCGAGATGATTCTTTCCCACGCTTGCTTCTCCTCATCGTAAAGCGCCACAGCCGCGTCGCCGATGGCCCACACTCGGTCATTTGCATCTACTGCCAGAGCGGTGGCGCTGCCGGGAAATATCTCCTGGCGTAGCGGAAGGGATTGATAGGCGAAACTGGCCTGCGCGGGAGACGCTTGACCCAGACGGAACTCTTTCTCGGCCCGAACGTGCACGAGTCCATCCTCCGTGGCGAGCCAAGCGCCGCCATAGACGGGATCTATGGCCACCGCGCCGACATCCTGATACGGTATTGGGCCGTGTTCGGTAAAGTCGTTCTGCCAGTGGTACAACTCACTAGGATAAGAGGGAGACACCAGCCACACCTCGCTGCCATCAGATGCAGCGAGAGAAAGAAATTCAGACAGCCTGACTTGCTCCAGCAAGTGCCGGATGTGGTCACACCCGGCGGCGGTCGTATAGCTGCAGTGACGGCTCGATACCTGCTGCCACAGGTCGCAATCCAGGGTTCGATCCAGGGTAGCATCCAAGGAAGGCTCCATCGTCGGGCGTTGTGGTGTTTTCCATGGATATACGAGAGAGTAGTAAGTCTCAAAGCGACTGTAAGACTCCTGGATACATACATCTCCCGCCCGGATGTATCCCAGCGCCGTGGCCCTGGTATACTGGTTGTATTCCTCATAGACCGAACGCCAATGCTCGCCACCAAAGTGCAGGAGCACGCCCAAGCGCGTGCTCACCCACAATCCGCCTGTTCCATCTGGCAGCAGCAGGGATGCGTCTGTCAACGAGAAGCTCAGGACCCGCTGAAACAAGTCACACTGCCACGCCCGTACGTCCAGGCGGACCAAGCCACGGTTTGTCGCCGCCCACAACAGGTCGCCATCAGCGACCATGTACGCGATATCGGAGATGGGAATGTCACTGGCAGGAACGTTGGGCCATTTGACTGCAGACTTGTCGTCGTGCACATGACAAGTCAGCGAGGCGGGGATATCCAAGACCGTTAAATCTGCGGGCTGCGTCCCGCTGCCTGGGACGGCCGTCTGTGATCCAAACAGGCCGCCCGCCAAATCCGTGGCCCAGCAAGCGGCCACGTCGCCAGCGAGGGCAATGAGGGCAAAGGCGAATAGTATGTGGCGCATCTTGTTCACAGTTCAACCTCCGTGACTGTGTTTGACTTCGCACTATACGACGAACGGGAACGGGAAATGTTACACCAGCGTAACTACTCAGCCTTGCTTCGCAGTTGCCTTTCGCGTGTGAAAAGAGAGGGGGCGGGGG
>JAFGED010000477.1 GCA_016931785.1 Anaerolineae bacterium | reverse complement strand
GGCAAGCCGTGCGCGCCATCTACCTGGAGGGCATCGCCACGGGCAACGCCACCTTCGAGACGGACGCGCCCGACTGGGAAAAGTGGGATCGCGCCCACCTGACCGACTGCCGCCTCGTCGCCCGCAAAGGCGGTCGCCCTTTCGGGCGCGTCGTCGGCTGGGCCGCGCTCAGCCCGGTCTCGGGGCGCTGCGCGTACGCCGGCGTGGCCTCCCTCAGCATCTACGTTGCGGAGACGGCCAGAGGCCAGGGCGTGGGCAAGGCGCTCCTGCAAGCACTGATCGAGGCCTCGGAGCAGCGGGGCATCTGGACACTGGAGGCGGGCATCTTTCCAGAGAACGCGGCCAGCCTCGCGCTGCGCAGATCGTGCGGATTCCGGGAGGTCGGGCGCCGAGAGCGCATCGGCCGGATGGACGGCGTGTGGCGGGACGTGATCTTTGTGGAGCGCAGAAGCAAGATCGTGGGGAGGTAGAGATGAGGTTTCCCGTCATTCCGGACGCGCTGCGGCTGGAGCGGCTGCAGCCGCCTACCGACAAAGTGAGCATGGTGCTGGACACCGACACGTACAACGAGATCGACGACCAGTTCGCCCTCGTCCACGCGCTGCTCTCGCCGGAGCGGCTCGACGTGGAGGCCGTGTACGCAGCCCCGTTCCACAACGAGCGCTCGACGGATGCCGCCGATGGGATGGAAAAGAGCTATGAGGAAATCCTGCGGCTGTTGGACCGGCTTGACCTCTCGCCCGACGGATTCGCGCTCCGCGGATCGCCCGGCTTTCTGCCGGACTGGGACCATCCCCACCGCAGCGAGGCAGCGCTGGACCTGATCGAGCGGGCGATGGCTGCATCAGACGAGCCGCTGTACGTCGTCGCCATCGGGGCGATCACCAACGTGGCGTCGGCCATCCTGATCGAGCCGGGCATCGTCGAGCACATCGTCGTCGTGTGGCTGGGCGGCCACGCGCGCCACTGGCCTCACACGCGCGAGTTCAACCTGGGGCAGGATATCCAATCCGCCAGGCTCGTCTTTGACTGCGGCGTGCCCCTGGTGCGCATTCCCTGCCTCGGCGTGACGTCGCACCTGCTGACCACACTGCCAGAGATAGAGCGCTACGTGCAGGGACGCGGCGTCATCGGCGACTACTTGGCGGAGATTTTCAAGGGCTACCATGCAGACCAGTATGCCCGCTCCAAGGTGATCTGGGACATCGCGGCCATCGCGTACCTGCTCGACGCCGACTGGGTGCCCACCGACCTGGTCCACAGCCCCATCGTCACCGACCAGGCGACCTGGAGCTTTGCCCCGTCCCGGCACCTGATCCGCTGCGCGAGGTCGGTGGACCGCGACGCGATCTTTAGAGACCTATTCACCAAGCTGGAACGGCATGCGTGATGGAACACTACACACGCTCTTCGCTGAACTATTTCACGCCGCGCGCGCTGGACCGAGCAGCGGACAAGCGCGAGGACACTGCACGGCTGGCAGAAGAGCTACAAGCCCCAAGCACGCGCTTCATCCCGGTGTGGCAAGACAGGAACCTGATCACGGAGGACGAGATACCCAAGGCTGTCTTCCTTCCCTGCGCCGACGCGCAGGCCCTCGTCTCCACAGCGGAGTCGGTCACCCTACTGGGAAGGGATGGCGCCGGAACCATCTTTGCCATCGGACTGCCCGCCGAAGGCGACGCACCTCTGGACGGGATGGGCAGGTTCCGTAACCTGCGCTGGGCGGCGGCTCTACTGGAGGAAGCGGAGTGCGCGCTGCTGGCCTACGCCAAGGCGATGGCCTATTGGCATCACCACCACCGCTTTTGCGCCACGTGCGGCAGCCCGACGGAAAGCGTCTCGGGCGGCCACGCGCGCGTATGCACCGACGCAGGATGTAGATGGACACATTTCCCACAGATGAGCCCGGCGATCATCGTCCTGGTCACTCTGGGAGAGCGCTGCCTGCTGGGGCGCAAGGCCGAGTGGCTGGAGAACATGTACTCGACACTGGCGGGGTTCGTGGAACCGGCCGAGAGCCTGGAGGCAGCCCTCATCCGCGAGGTGCGCGAGGAAGCAGGCGTCGAGGTCGCGTCCATGCGCTATTTCGCATCGCAGCCCTGGCCGTTCCCCAACTCGCTGATGTTGGGCTTTACGGCAAAAGCCGCCAGCGAGGCGATTCGAATTGGCGAGGACGAGGCTCCAGGAGAGTTGGATGACGCCCGCTGGTTCACCCGCGAGGAGATCCGGGAAGGGTTAGCACAAGGGACTTTGCGGCTTCCACTGAAACTTTCGATCTCGTTCCACCTGATCGAGGACTGGTTCGACGCAGGGGACTTGGGTCCGCTGCGCGAGATTGGAGAGTAGAGATTGGACAACGGCTTTTGGCGCAAACTCGATCGACTCATCGCCGAGCACGAACTGGTCATCGACCGGCCCAAGGGCTCGCGCCACCCGCGGTATCCAGAGATGGTCTACCCGCTCGATTACGGCTACCTGGCGGGCACGCAGGCCGCCGACGGCGATGGCATCGACGTATGGGTGGGCAGCCTGCCCGAGCAGGTGGTGACGGCAGCCGTCTGCACGGTCGACATGCTAAAGCGCGATACAGAGGTCAAGATCCTGCTGGGCTGCACGCCCCAGGAGATGCAGACGGTCTTGAGTTTTCACAACGACGATTCCGACTGGCAATCGGCCGTGTTGATAAAGCATTCGCAAGAAACGGAGGCAACGCGATGAAACCGCCAGATTTCGAGAACATGACCGACGACGATTACCACGCCCTGTGGGACGAACTGGGGCCGATAGAGATCAAGATGACAGAAAAGCACGGCCAGTGCAAGCACGATCTTGGCGACACGTTCTATTACGAGAATCCGTACAAAAAGCCGGAAGGGGTGTGTAACGCGCTGCTGCACGTGCTGGACCTATACACCTGGCGCATCGCGCTGGGATTCCCCTCGTGGGAGGCCGGCGACCGGACGGTCCACCGCATCCACTGCCCGGATAAGACAGGGACTGTTTGGGAGGTGCGGAAAATCGAAAGAGGAGACGCATGATGGAATTCAAACTTGATGCATATTGTGGCTTGTACTGTGGCGCCTGCCCTGCGATGCTCGCCCATCAAAACGGCGAGCTGGAAGCGTTCGCCGAGCGCGTTGGGAGAACACTGGAGGCTGTGCGCTGCTTTGGCTGCAAGAGCGACACAGTGGCCTCGTTCTGCGCCACCTGCGAACTCCGGCGGTGCGCCAACGACAAAGGCTTTGACTTTTGCTTCCAATGCGGGGAGCTGCCCTGTGATCCCTTCATCGCCTTCAGAGACGCCGAGAAGTGGCCCTACCACGCAGCGGTACCCAAGAATCTGAAACGCATACAACAGGTGGGCGTCGAGGCCTGGCTTGAGGAGCAGGACACCCGCTGGCGCTGTCCCAAGTGCGGCTGCAAGTTCGCCTGGCAGGACGAGACCTGCAAGAGCTGCGGAGAAAAGGTATCCAACTACAAAGCAGACCTTTAGCCCGGGGAGCATCCGCGATGGACGAACAACTCGTACAAGAAATGCTTCTGTACTACGACGAGCGGGCAGAGGAATACGACGACGTCTATCGCGGGGCGGGCCCCGCGATCCGGCGCTACGCCGACCAATACCAGCGGAACACGGCCGAGGTATGCGAGTTCGTCGCCGGGTTCGGCCACGGCCACCTGATCGACGTGGCCTGCGGCACCGGCTTTTGGGTCCCTCACTACGCGCGGAACTGCGAGCGGTTCACCTTCGTGGACCAGTCGGAAGGTATGCTGGCCGGGTGCAGGAGACGAATCGAGGGATTGGGCCTGACCGACATGTCTTGTTTCGTCCAGGGGAACGTCTTTGAGGTCACCCTGGAGCCCGCGACCTACGACTGCGCCCTGGTCGGCTTTCTGCTGAGCCACTTTGCGCCGGAGCAGGAAGATGCCTTCTTCGCCAAGCTCAAGGATATCCTCAAGCCCTCAGCCCAGGTGATGATCGTCGACAGCTACTGGAGCGAGCGGCGGCAGGCCGGAGGAAAGAAGAGAGAAGGCGAACAGGCAAGAATCCTGAACGACGGGCGGGCGTTCACGATATACAAAAAGTACTTTAGCGAATCGGACATCGAAGAGATGTTGACCAGACGTAACTACTCAGCCCCGCTTCGCAGCTGCCTTTCGCGTGTGAAAAGAGAGGGGGCGGGGG
>JAFGED010000476.1 GCA_016931785.1 Anaerolineae bacterium | reverse complement strand
GCCACCGCCGATGGCTGCAACAGCATCGTCAAGGGCGAGCTGACCGTCTCGGTCTTTAAGGACACCCGCGATCTATCGCCGCTGGCCGTAGAGCTGGCCGACAAGCTGATCAAGGGTGAGGACGCTGGCCTGGAGATGTACACCATGGCCGAGCTGACCAACAATCCTGAGGCCGAAGGCGAGGTACCCTGCAAGTTCCTGCCCGTTGTTCAGGTCAACAAGGACAACGTGTACGAGTTGGTGGTGGTGAGTGGATTCCAGAGCTATGACGACGTCTATCGGGACATCCCCGAGGATGATCGCCCGCCAAAGCCCTAGTCGAGAGCTCGTGACGCAGTAGGGACTTGGATTCTTTGCAGGAGTTGGACCTCCTTGTCAATATAGTGTATAATTTCTAGCGATAAGGAGGTCCACTCTTCTGAAGGAGAAGCACGCGATGAGCGAAAACAGCGTTATCCCAGGCGATGGCATCATTCTTGATATTCAGAACGTCACCAAACAGTTCCCAGGCGTTACGGCCCTGAAGGATGTATCCATCCAGATTCGACGCGGCGAGATCCACGGCATCTGCGGTGAGAATGGAGCCGGCAAGTCGACCCTGATGAAGATCTTGGCCGGTGTGTATCCTTATGGGGATTACGAGGGCAGGATTATCTACGAGGGCAAAGAGCTCAAGCTGGAGCACGGCGCGATCCGGCAGGCCTCCGAAGAGGGCATCGCCATCGTGTACCAGGAGCTCACGCTGGTGCCCAGCCTGACGGTCGGCGAGAACGTCTACATGGGGCGAGAACCGGTCGAGGGCGTGGGCATCAACTGGGACAAGCTCTACTCAGATACCGAGCGACTCGTGAAAGAATACGACCTGGATATTCAAGCACAGGCGCTCGTTAGCTCTCTAGGAGTCGGCAAGATGCAGATGACAGAGATCGCCAAGGCTCTGTCCGAAAATGCCAAGGTCCTGATCCTCGACGAGCCGACGAGCGCCCTCGCCGAAGACGAGATCGAAGGGCTCATGAAGATCTTGCGGACGCTCAAATCGCACGGTGTGACCTGCATCTATATTACACACAAGCTGGAAGAGTTCTTTGGCATCACCGATACGATCACCGTCCTGCGAGACGGCAAGGTCATTACGACCCAGCCAGCAGAGAAGCTGAGCGTCGAAAAGCTCGTCCAGCACATGGTCGGGCGTGAGATGACAGAGCGCTTCCCCGAGGGTAATCGCCAACCCGGAGAAGTGATCTTCCAGGTAAAAAATCTCCACGCCCAAGATCCTCAGGAAGCTGGAAAAGAGATCGTCAAGGGGGTGACTTTTGATCTCCGTCAAGGGGAAATCCTTGGCATTGCCGGCCTGATGGGATCGGGCCGGACCGAGCTGGTGATGACGCTCTTTGGCGAGTATGGCAAGATTACGGAAGGGACGGTGACGATAGAGGGAAAGGGTATTAGCGTCGCCAGTTCCCGTCAAGCGATGGTGGAGGGCCTCAGCCTGGTCCCGGAGGACCGGAAACGGCATGGGCTGGTGCTCATGCAATCCGTCTTGAAGAATATATCCCTACCGAACCTGGACCAATTCGCATCCTTGCTCAGGATCGACAACTTGGCCGAACTCAACGCATCGCTCAAGTTCGCCAAGAGCCTCGATATCAAGGCCCCCAGTCTCCACGTTCCCTGCGACTCACTCTCCGGTGGCAACCAACAGAAGGTCGTGATCTCCAAGTGGCTCATGTCAAAGCCAAAAGTGCTCATCATGGATGACCCAACACGGGGCATCGACGTGGGCGCCAAGTACGAGATTTACAAGCTCATGAATGACCTTGCCGAACAGGGTATAGCAATTATTATGATTTCCAGCGAGCTCGAAGAAGTTCTCGGCATGAGCGATCGAGTCATGGTTATGCACGAAGGCAAGTCAGCCGGCACGCTCGACATCGCCGAGGCAACAGAGGAAAAAATCATGGCATTGGCGACAGGCGTGGCCAACAGCAGCGGCGCTGGCAGCCATGCTGTTGGCAGTATCGCCTAAAATCATATAGCTCTAGAGGTGATTTCGATGAACACAGACTCAAATGGATCCGTCAAAGGCGTGGTTGCCAATCTCGCAAAACAGCTTCGCGCCAATATGCAGACGTATGCAATCATTCTGGCGCTGCTTGGCATCTGGGCATTTTTCACCATCTTGCGGCCCGCCTACATGGCGCCGCGAAACTTTTCGAACCTGTTCCGGCAGATGTCGATCACGTCCTTCATGGCCGCTGGTATGGTGCTCGTTATCGTGACGGGTAACATCGACCTCTCGGTCGGCAAGCTGGCCGGTTTCGTGTCCGTCGTCGTGGCCAAGTTTCAGGATGACATATGGACCAAAATCCTCCCGGATCAGCCGCTTTTGACCACGGCAATTTCGGTGGTAATCGGCCTGGCGACCGGCACGCTGATCGGTATGCTTCAGGGTTATATCATCTCGTATGGAAGAATCCCATCATTCATCGTCACCCTCGCCGGTATGTGGATGCTCGACGGCGCTATCCTGCTTGTGACGGAAGGCAAGACGATCGCAGCGGATCAGCCAACGTTCGCAGTGATCGGACAGGGTTACTTGCCCAAGTACGTCGGGTGGATTATCGCCGGTTTGGTTGTCGCCCTGTTGTTCATCTCTATGTTCAACGGCCGGCGGAAGAAACGGCGGTACGGCTTCGAGTTGGCGCCCCTTTACCTCGACATGCTCAAAACAGTGCTATTCTCAGGGGTGGTTGTAGGGTATATCGCCATGGTGAATCAATACAGCGGCGTGCCGGTCGTGGTTCTCCTTTTGGCCATCGCTGCCATTGCGATGACGTATATCTCGAACAACACCCGTTTCGGGCGCTATGCGTACGCCATCGGCGGCAACCTCGAGGCCGCCCGGCTATCCGGCGTCAATATCCGCAAGAATGTCTTTGGGGTCTTTACACTGATGGGTTTCCTGTGTGGTATGGCGGGCGTCGTGATGGCCTCCTACGTAGGCTACGGCACCATCGCGGCTGGACAGGGTTACGAGCTCGACGCCATCGCCAGCTGCATCCTGGGTGGCACGTCCACCCTGGGTGGCGTGGGCACCATCTTTGGAGCAATGGTCGGATCTCTCATTATGACGAGCCTTGGGACCGGCCTGCAGATATTGAACGTCCAAGCTGCCTGGCAGAAATTGGCAAAGGGTATCGTCCTAGTTCTGGCTGTTTACGTTGACGTGTCCTTCAAGAAGAGACGTTGAACAGGCATCACATTCCTCTCTAGACATCACAGCCCCGCATCGAGATGCGGGGCTGTGCTAGTTTAGGCCGCGTTCAAAAACCAAGCTCTTACTTTATCGCCGGTGATGTAGCTCCGCGTGGGGTGTGTAGCAGTGCGGCACCTCCAGCCCGTGGGCCGCCATCAACGCAGCGTCGCTCAGCAGATCGTCCGTCACCCCGTCGGCAACCACCCGCCCCCCATCGAGGATCACCGTACGAGGCAGTATCTCGGCCACCATGTTGATATCGTGCGTGGCGACGAGCATCGTCTGCGGCAAGGTCTGCAGCAGCTCGAGCAGCCGCCGCCGCGTGCGCGGATCGAGCCCGGCGGTCGGCTCGTCGAGCACCAGGATCTCCGGCTCCATCGAAAGCACGCTGGCGATAGCGATGCGCTTCTTCTCCCCTAGGCTGAGGTGGTGCGAGATCCGCTCAGTGTAAGCCTCTGCCCCCACCTGCGCCAGCGCCCACCCCACCCGCTGCCGGATCTCGTCCTCCGGCATCCCGGCATAAAGCGGACCAAAGGCCACGTCCTCAAAGACGGTGGGCGAGAAAAGCTGGTCGTCGGGGTCCTGGAACACCAGCCCCACCTGCGCCCGGATGCGCGCCAGGTGCGGCTCCGCCACCTCCTGCCCCATCACGCGCACTGCCCCATTCCCCCGCAAAATGCCGTTGAGGTGCAGGAGCAGCGTCGACTTGCCCGCCCCGTTGGGGCCGACCAGGGCCACCTTCTCGCCCGGCCTGACGCTCAGGCTCACGCCTTGCAGGGCCTGGCGGCCGTCGTGGTAGACGTAAGAAAGATCGTCGATCTCGATACAGGGTTCCATAGCCATCTTCAAACAAGCATCGTCAAATCAACCGCGCCAGCAGTTGAATGAGCGCCAACACCAACGCAAAGAGCAGCGCGACGAGCACGTCGCCAAGCTGCAGGGTCGGGTGACGCAGCACGCGCACCTCGCCATCGTACCCCCGCGCCACCATGGCGTCGTAGATGCGCTCGCTGCGCTCGATGGAACGCAGAAAGAGGCTCCCGGCCATTCCCCCGGTCACCCGCGCCCGCCAAAAGACGCTGCCCCCCGGACGCCTATCCACGCTCAGGGTACCGCCCTTCGGCAAGCTCAGGGTACCACTCCTGGCCGCGCGCGCGCGCATCATGCGCGTCACCTCGTCGGCGATGACAAAGATGTAGCGATACGCAAAGCCGATGACGGCGACCAGCACCTTGGGCAAGCGCAGGCTGCGCATCGCGCGCAGCAGATCGGGAAAAGGCGTGGAAGCGGTCAGCACCACCGCCGCCTGCACCGACAGCCACGACTTGAGCAGGATGCCGACAAAGCGCGCCAGGCCGGCGTCGGTGATGGATAGATCACCGCCGAAAACGCGCACCGCCAGCAGCGCCTCTCCACCGGTGGTGAACATCACCGTCACTGCTGCCAGGGCAAAGGGCAGCGCCACCAGCGACCGCCGCAGCACGAACCCCGCTCCCAGGCGCGACGCAGCGATCACGCCCAGTGCCAGTCCGGCCAGCAGCGCGTAAGCCAGCCAGGCGCCGTCGGGCGTGAGAGCCGTGGAGACAATAAAGCCCACCGCCAACACCAACTTGACCCGCGCGTCGAGACGGTGGACGAGGCTCGCTTTGGAGCGATAGGCGTCGAGAGCGTGGATGTGCATTTCCAAAAAGTAAAATCACGCCTTACGCTTTACGCATTACGGATTATCTGGCCTCCTGTGACGCCGCCCTTCGCCGCAGCCGCGACACGGCAAAGGCAATACCCACCCCCACAATCGCCACGATCAGCACACCCACGACGCCCGCCAGGACCGTCGCCGCTGGCGATCCCTCGGAGAGGCCCGGCAGCGCGTAATCGGGGATAACCTCATAGGGCGCGTCCTGCGCCAGGTCGATGAACCCCAAATCCTCGGCCACACGCTCCAACCCGTCGGGATGCTCCGAGGCCAGAGGCGCAAACAGCGTCACCGCCAAGGCAATGGCCAGGCCGATCCCTGCCCAACCGAGGCCCCGCACAGGCTTGTCGCTCACCTCCAGCAAATCGCGCCGCGCCGCGGCCACAAAGGCCAGTGCACCCACCGTGATCAGCCCCTCGCCGATGCCGATCAGGACGTGCACGCCCGCCATCGCCGGCAAGGCCACACCCAAAAGTGAGGCGCCGGAGAAAGCCAACTGGATAGACGTGGCAACGGCGGCGACCACCACCGAAAGCCAGGCTGCGGCAAAGCCGCCGACGAAAAGCCCCCAGCGCCGACCACCTGCCAACGCCATCACGCCGCGATACACCCCATAGGCCACCAGGGGAGCGATGATGGCCATGTTCAAGATGTTGGCCCCCATCACCAGCAGGCCCCCATCCTGGAATACCAGTGCCTGGATCGAGACCACCGTCGTCATCGTCAGGATCGCGGCCCACGGGCCCAGCAGGATCGCCGCCAGCGCCCCACCGATGAGGTGCCCCGAAGTGCCCCCTGCGACGGTGAAATTCAGCATCTGCGCGGCAAAGATAAAGGCGGCCAGAACGCCCATCAACGGCACCTGCCGCGGTCCCATCCTCTTGCCGCTGCGCCACAGGGCCACCCCCAGCCCTGCAACGGCCAACACCCAGCAGATCACCGCTACCGCCACGCTGAGAAAGCCATCGGGAATGTGCATAGGTGCAGGAGAAGGGAGAACACCACTTGCTAACATGATCACACCTCCTGAAAAGGATTGAGATTAGGCCGCGTTCAAAAACAAGTTCGTGCTTTTTGGGCAAAATCACCCTGGACAATGGGAGAGAACACCCAAGTTGTTTTTGAACGCTTACTTAGCGATTGAAGGTTGCATTCGCCAATCAGTCTTCGTCTGTATCCTGCGAAAGTCGAGCCTCACACTCGGCACACAAGCCGGAAATCGCAAAGTGATGCAGGTCGGCGGTAAAGGCGTACCGCTCCCCAAGCTGCCTCTCAAGAGGCTTGATCAAGCCATAATCGGCCTCGATGAGGCAGCCGCAGCGCCGACAGACCAAGTGACAGTGCGGGCCATGTACGGGCGAGGCGTAGGTTACCCTGCCACCTCCCAAGTCGGTCCGGCTGATCAACCCTAACTCCACCAGCAGATCGAGCGTGCGTTAGATGGTGGCAACGCCGACGGCACCGGTATGCGTGCACACCTGCTCGTAGATCTCCTCGGCGGTGACGTGACGGCCGGCGCGGGCAAGGGCCTCCACGATCATCTCCCGCTGAGGCGTGAGACGGTATCCCTGCCTGCCGCGATTTTCCAAATCGCATGCGCCGTGCAAGCACGGACAGGACCGCGACTACATCCAGCCGGTCAACCCCAACCGCTCGAACTGCTCGGGCGGCGCGTCGTTCCCCTGCATCAACCTGACCATGTGGCGGATCATCATCTCCTCCACCGCAGGATCGTCGATGGGGTGCTCTTGCCCGGGATCATTGGCTAGATCGAACAGCAGCGTGCCAAACGGATGGGCGTTCACCCACGGGCGGGCCCCCACCCTCATCGTGCGGCATCCCTTGGTAAAAGAAAAAGGCTCCGCAAGCTGAATATCCTGCAACTCGTCCACACCAAAGAAGGACCGAATGTGTGTGGGCATCAACGTGTATTCATAGAGCGGCTCGTTGTCCGGGTTCACCGGCGCGCGCATGTACACGTAGCGCCCATCGGTGCAATTGACGTGCGCACCGTGCAGCCCAAACAACCCCGCCTGTCGCACCGGCCTATCACTGGCAGTGGTCTCCCGCAGAGGCGCGCCCTGCATATCGGGCGGGCGCTCGACGCCGAAATACTCAAGCAAGGTCGGCCCCAGGTCAACGGTCTGCACCAGGCTCTGGCGGCGCTCGCCCGCCACACCGCAGCGCGGGTCCCAGATAAAGAGCGGTGGGTGGGCGACCTCGCCGTAAAAAGGCTGCACGCACTTGGCCCACCAGTCGTGCTCGCCCAGCAAAAAGCCGTGGTCGGTGTTGACGATGAGCAAGGTGTCATCCCACATATCCAGCGCGTCCATCATATCCAGGACGCGGCCCAGATAATGATCGCACATGCTGACCAGAGCGGCGTACTCGTAGCGTATGTGTTCGACCTGCTCAAAGGTCTCCCGCACCCGCCTGTATGGGGGCCAGTCAAAGTGCGGGTCTTTATAGCCGTGGGGGTAAAGGTCCTTGTAAACCTGCTGGGTGAAAAACGGCTCGTGAGGATCAAAGGTCTCGATGTGCAGGAACCAGTCATCCTGCGCGTGGTTGGTTTCGATGAAATCCAAACCCAGTGCAAACGTCCTGGCCTGCGGTTGATCCTCCTCGCGCGCCATATATGAGCGGTTGATCCAATCGTGCCGCCACCATCTGTCCGATCTTTCGCCGACGTGGGGAGGAATCTCCGGCTCCCGCACTTGGCCTTTCCAGAAATCGCCCTCTTGCCCGCGGACACCCTCCCAACTGGTGTACCGGTTGTGGTAGGTGGCGCCGCCGTCCTCCCAATAGTGGTAGTGGTCGCTGACCAGATGCGTGTAGACGCCGCTCTCGTGAAGCAGCGCGGGCATCGAGTCGTCGAAGGGCTCCAGCGGCCCCCAACTCCGGTGGAGAAAGTTATACCGCCCGGTGTGCAACTCGCGCCGCGCGGGCATGCAGGGCATGCTGCCCACGTAGCAATTATCAAAGATCGCCGATCTGCCGGCCAGACGCTCAAAGTTCGGGGCGTGCACCCACTCGCACCCATACGGCGGCAGGAAATGCCGATTTAGCGAGTCAAACATGACCATGATGGCTTTCATATGTATTCCTCCGTCTCCATACGCGCCCGCCACTTGGCGTCAATCCGCGCCAGCGCCTCCGCCTCGCGCCGTTTGCGGCACGCGAAAAGTCCGGGCCGCTCCCGGGCGAACGTCCGCTCCTCAAACAACTGAATTATCGCGTCGAGCTGTTCCCGCACTACCGCTGCCAGATTCTCAAGCTGCCTCCCGGGCTCGGGGTCGTAGACCTCGCCATACGTCCAGCGCCCCTCGGCCTCCGGCGTCAAGTACTGGATGATGGTCGCCAAACCGAACCAATCTTCCGGCGATGAGAGTGGGGCGACGTCCACCTGCACGCGCCCTTCCTGATACGGCACCCTGATCCGACAGATATTTGGGCGAGAGGAGTCCGCCTGCCGGAATACGACCATCAAGTATCGGCCGCCATCAACCTCCTTCTCTACCGAAAAGCCGTGCTCATCCACCAAGAATTGAAAGTGCCTTCGCACCTGCTGGAAATACCGCTTGCCCATCGGCCCTATCCGATCAAATCCTAGACCTGCCAGGTTCTAGTGACATGATGTAACTACTCAGCCTTGCTTCGCAGTCGCCTTTCGCGTGTGAAAAGAGAGGGGGCGGGGG
>JAFGED010000124.1 GCA_016931785.1 Anaerolineae bacterium | reverse complement strand
GGTGAGGATGACCGCCCAGATGTCCTCGCCGGGAAGTCGCTCTAGCGCGGCCTTAACGTCGCCTAAATAGGATTGTACCAGATCCATATTAACCCCTCCCTCCTCAAGTACTATAGTTAAAGATCACCTTGCTGCCGCTTGGCTCCAACCGGAAAGGCAACTCCCGCAATCCCCGCAACGCGACGCGCACAGCATCTTGACGCTCAATTGGGCAGTAGAGCAAGAGGAACCCGCCCCCGCCGGCCCCGGTGATCTTGCCACCCAGGGCCCCCGCCTGCAGGGCAGCGGCGTAGACCTCGTCGATCTCGCCATTGGTGATACGGCTGGCCATCTGCTTCTTGAGCTCCCACCCCTGGTGCAGCAAACGGCCAAAAGACTCTACCTCTCCTCCTTCGAGCAGACGCCGCCCCTCGTACGCCAACTCTTTCAAACCCCGCAGCACCTCCAACCGCGAATCGATGTTCGCCTGCTGCTCCGCCAGCACCGTTTCCGCCTGGCGGGTAACGTTGGTAAAAAAGAGCATCAGGTTACGGCCAAGGTGAGCTGCCGCCCCTTCAGGGAGATATACTGATTCTACCACAACCCCGCCACCTGGCAAGAAGCGAATAAAGCGCAATCCGCCGTAGGCAGCGATGTACTGATCCTGCTTGCCGATGGGCTTGCCGAGACGTTCGATCTCGATCTCGCACGCCTGGCGGGCCAGCGTTTCGGCGGTCTGCGCCCGATTGCGATACACGTGAAGCGCGTTGAGCAACCCCACCGTCACCACGCTGGAGGAACCCAGGCCGGAGCCGGCCGCGGGAATATCCCCCAGGGTGCTGATCTCGATCTGCTGCGTGACGCCGGCCATGCGCAGGGCCTCGCGCACCAGCTCGTGCCCCACCTGATCCACGCTTTCCACCAGCTCGGTGCGAGTATAGCCGACGCGGATCATCTCGTCGAAGCGGCGCTTGGCGATGACGAAAATGTACTTGTCGATGGCGGTGCTGACGACGCAGCCCTCCTCGCGCTGGTAAAAACCGGCAAAATCAGTCCCCCCGCCAAAGAAGCTGACCCGCAGGGGGGTCTGGGTGATAATCACCTAGTATGCTCCCCTGCTCCCGAGCACGACCGGAATCGTACGCATCAGCAGTTGCAGGTCAAGCCAGATGGTCCAGTTGCGGATATAGTGCATATCCAATCGCACCCGCTCCTCGTAAGAAACGTCGGCCCGGCCGCTGACCTGCCACAGGCCGGTCAACCCCGGCTTGACCGTCAGCAAATTCATGCCCCATTTGCCGTATTCGGCCATCTCCGGCGGAGAGATCATGCGCGGCCCCACCAGGCTCATCTCCCCACGGAGAACGTTGAAAAGCTGTGGCAGCTCATCGATGCTGAACCTACGCAGCACTTTGCCCACGCGGGTCACCCGCGGGTCATCCTTCAGCTTGTGGTTGCTCGTCAACGCTGCCTTCAGCTCCGGACGTGCGGCCAGGATCTCGTCGCCATCGACCCGCATGGTGCGGAACTTGAAGGCGTCAAACTCCCGCCCGCCCACGCCCATCACCCGCCGGCGATAGATCACGGGTCCCGGCGAATCGAGCTTGACGGCCAGCGCGACGAGGAGCAAAAGGGGCGAGAGAAACACCAACCCCGGCACGGTCAGTCCATAGTCCAACATCGCCTTGAGCGCGGCATCCCCGCCGGTCATGCGCGCCTTGCTGACGCTGATGAGGGGCACGTAGGCCAGCTCCTTGACCTGCAAGCCGGTGGTCATCACCTCGAACAAGCCCGAAGAAAGGCGCACTTCGACATCGGAATTGACGCCAAAAGCGCGGAAAATGGACAACAACTGCTCTCGCGTGAGCGCCGTGGGGGCGACGATGATCTCGGCGATCCTTTTCTCAGGGACCAATCGCTCCAGGTCGTCCAGGCTGCCCAGCACCGGATGGGCGCCAAGCACGGCGCCCGCCGGCAGCGCCTCGCCATCTACAAAGCCGACCACGTAGAGCCCCGAGGTGGCCCAGTTATCGAGCTGCTGGGCCAGCGCACGCCCCTCCTCGTTGGCGCCCACGATGAGCGCCGGCGAGAGCAGGTGGCCGCGGCGGCGCAGCGCATAGACCACGCGCCGCAGGCCAAAGCGGGCGCCCTCGGCCAGCAGAAGGGTGAACAGCCAGGAGAGAATCAACCAGCCCCGGGAGATGGTAAAAGCCGCATCCCGCAGGAAGAAACCCACCACCACCAGGGCCACGATCCCCAGGGAAACGGCGTTGAACACCCGCGCATACTCCTGGATGCCTCCAAAGAGAGTGTGCGGGTTATAGAGCTGGAAAACGGCGAACACGACCAGCCAGGCCGGGACGAACGCCCCGACCAGCAGGGCATAGTCGCCCAAGGTGTAGAACGCGGTATACGGCAGAATCTCAAAACGCAGCAGGTAGGCCAGCCAGAATGCGGCCGTGAGCGCCAGCGCGTCAACGGCCAGCAGCACGGCGACGAGCACCCGCCGGCGGGTTCGCGCAGGGAATGGGAAAAACCGGCGGCGTCCAGAGTTGGTTACTGTCACAAACGAACCCTCCTATCTAATACAGTCGTCCACCCCTGGCGTTTGGGGTTACGGGTATCGGAAACGTCATCCATCCGAGACGACCGCAAAGTATGATTTTACCGCATGGGATTCTTTGCATCGTGTCCACTTTATGCTACAATGATTTTGCAACATACTCGCACGAACGCTCAACTGCAAGAGAAATCGCGAGAGACAAGGCCGCGTTCAAAAACAAGTTCATACTTTTGGGCGAAATCACCCCGGACGACGGGAGAAAACACCAGATTTGTTTTTGAACGCTTACAAGTAGCGTCACAGGTTATTCAAGCCTGAAAAAGGAGCTACGGATTTATGACGACCAGGCAAATCGTGATCGACGTGCCAGACAAGATACTGCTGGCAGAAAAGACCGACGAGGCCACCTTTGCCCGCGAACTGCGCATGTTGGCCGCCGTCAAGCTGTACGAACTCGGGCGGCTGTCCTCCGGACGGGCGGCAGAACTGGCCGGCGTGCCTCGGATAGAGTTCCTGCTGACCCTGGAGCGCTACAAGGTCTTTCCGTTTGAATCAGAACTACGTGACCTGGAAGGCGAACAGGGTACAGGTCATGGCTAAAGCGGTCAGCAACACATCGCCCCTGCTTTACCTCTACCGCATCGACGCACTGGGTTGGCTGCCCAAGCTCTTCACCGAGATATGGACGCCCGGGGCTGTTGTGGGCGAGTTCGAGGAAGGTCGACGCAGAGGCTACGACGTCCCAAATCCAAGAGACTACGCCTGTTGCTCCCTTCGGTCGCAACAGGTGGCAGTTTCAGGCTGTGCCTGAAACTGCGGCACGCAAGCATCGCCGCTTTGCAAAGCATATCGACAATTTTTTGTCGATGTCGGCGCTGTAAGCGCCACTGGCAAACAGCGCCGTTTGCACGGCGTATCGACAACACCGTTATACATGTGGATTCGCTAAGCGCCTATGATGGATGGCTCAAAATCGTCGATCCGCGATCCACCCCGTCGGAATGGCTGGCGTTGGACCTGGGAAGAGGCGAACTTGCCGCGATGGCGCTGGCATTGGAAAACCCAGAGCGGACTATCCTCCTGGACGATGAACTGGCCCGACGTACTGCAAAAGCAGCCGGCCTGAAGGTCCGTGGGACGCTCGGAATTCTGCTGGATGCGAAATCGCAGGGGCTGACGGAACGCGTCGAACCGCTCATCGAGCGATTAGGGGCGTTTCTCGCTACGCTCGAAACACCGCTCAGTTTTGCTTCGCAAACCCGAGGTTGGGCAAGATGAGGGCCCGCAAAATCTTGTCTCATTTGGACAAGATTCGAGATATGAAGATGTCTAGAGCACTCGGGCATGTGGCTGTCGCCCGACATTCGTGATCGCATCCTGACTCTGGCGGGTGAAAAAGCCACGTAACGCACCCCATCGAGCGTCGCGGGAAAACGACACGCCTGCCGGCAAACCCGGTGGTGACTTGATCCTATCTCGCGCCGGCCAGTTGGCGCAGCCCCACCACCGCGAGCCAGACGACGCGCAGGGGATGCGCCGCAGCATAGAGCGCCACCAGGGGCGGGCGTTCCACACCATAGCAGGCGGCGATCCACTCCCGGCCCGGGAAAAACATGCGCGCCAGCACCCGCAACCGATCCTGCACGCGATCGATCAGCAAAAAGTTCAGGACGTGCCGGCTCCAGCGGGCAAAACGGCACTCGCCCTGCACAACGCGCGCCGGGTCAACCAGCCGCCCCACCACCCGACGGAGCGCCGACGGGGGCTCGAGGCGCTGCATGACGGCGGCGGGGACCGGGGCGCCCAGGAGCTGCCGGGCAAGGTCGAGGGCAAAATAGACCGCGTTACGGACGCGAAAGCCCAGGGCGCGACCCACAAACTCGTCCCAGTCCAGCGCCGGCGCCGCACGGATCAGGCGGTCCAGGTCCACGAACAGCCGCGCCTGCGCCAGAGTGTGGTTCACCGCCGCGTGGACGCATAGATGGAGCAGCTCGTCCTCGGGGGCCAGCTGCAAGACGGCGACCCGATCCATCTGCAGCGGCCTGGATCGGGCCCACAACTGCGCCATCTCGATGCGCGTGGAGACGCGGAACCAGGTCGGCGCGACGACGTGCGAGTGCAGATCGATATACAGGCCCGCCCCATCATCCCGCCGGAAAGACTGCTCCCCGTGGTAGCGCCGGGCAAAGGCCGGCGAGCGCGCGCCGGGCCGGGCGGCCGGCGGAAAGTAGCCCCGGCTCCCCAATACCTCGGCCGCGCGGTCGAGATCGCCCGGCCTGACCAGCAAATCCACATCTGCCATCGGGCGAACCCCCCAATCCCCATAGACCGCCTCGGCCAGGGCCAGCCCCTTGAGCAGGATGCAGGGAACACCCGCGCGCTCCAGGGCCTGGACCAGGCCGGCCAGCTCCTTGTGGGCCAACAGGTTCCGCCTCAGCGTGAGCCAGTAGGCGTTGGCGAGCGCGGCCCGCGTCCCGGCCGGCGGATCGCAGCCGGCCTGCTTGACGGCGCGGAACAGCAGCGGGGCCAGGCCGGCGCGGTGGGCCAGCGCGGCGGCCGCCTCCCACTCCGCGGCGGTCCGGCCGGAGCAGGGACAGGCGCCGGTCAGGCAGGCGGAGAGGAGGCGCCAGGGTTCGGGCAGTTCAGGCTGGTGGAGTGGGCGAACGAACGTCATCTCCAAGAAAAGTCCCATTGACTATCAAAAACACCGTTGATAATCCAAGGGCGCAGAAAACCAGCAGGGCTGGCGACATGGGTACCAAGTAGCGAGTCCCGCCTGCAAAAACAAGCGCGGTAAGGTTCGTCGACAGGATCAGACCATACATCAAGAACCACTCCCGCCACCTACCCAGGCTGCCGACAATCCCCGCTGCGACCAAGAGCAGAAAGGGGAGATAGGGTATCCACAGAAGTGTTGTCAGAGGGCCGGCACGGCGCTGAGAGTGTGTGGTAAAAGACGCCGGCGACCACAGCCGGCCAAGTTTCCCGGGCAGCAAAGCCAAAAAGTCGATGGGATGTGAACGTATCCACTGCAGACCGGCCCGAAAGAACCTGCGGCTGCTTTCAGGTTCGCCCAGCTCGGACCATCCCGACCACAAACGATCTGGCGGGTCGTCACCTTGCCATGTTTCTCGACCTGGGATGACAGTCCCGCCCTCTGCCAGGGGATGATTATCGGCCCAGAACACCCCGCCCCCCTCGGTAGTAAGGGGGACAAACTCGCGAAAGACCAGGTAGTTTCGGATGCTCCAGGGCAAGATCGTCAAGACCATAGCAAGCAGGAAAACTGCAACCAATCGCCAGGCTCTCTGAGGCCGGCTCTGCAGGAAAAAGGGAAAGACCAAGATGAAGGGCAGAAAAACAATCGTGTTCGGGCGGGCAAGTGTAGACAGGCCGAACAGAATCCCACAAACGCCGGCAGCCCAACATCGCCCGACCCTTGCCACTTTGACCGATACGAGAAGGCACGCCGTGAGCAGGAACAGAAAGAGCGTCTCGGGATACAGCAAGGCGCTCATATATATAGAGAGAGGATAGAAAGCGGCGCCGACGGCTGCCAACAAGCCGACCGAAGCGCTCTTCAAGGCCTTGCCCAAGAAAAACAGCAGGATGCAGGACAGAGAATCAATCAACGCCTGCAGGAGCCTGACCGCGACAAAGTTGCCGGGGCCAAAGAGACGATAAACTGCCGCAATGAAGAATGGATAAAGTGGAGGCTTGGATGCCGTCGGGCCAAACTCTGTGCGGTAGCCCTCACCGGCCAGGATATGCACCGCGAAGTAATCGTAGCGCCGCCCATCGTAGGTCGGCGGGCTGTCCAGACCGACAAAGAGGGCCATGTACAGCACACGTAGTGCCAGGGCCAGCACAAGAACGCCCGGCAGCACAACCCGTTCGTGGCGCAGGGTCCAGGCCATTGCCTGCTCACAGCGCGCACGGAGGGTGTAAAGCGTTCCTCGCCTGCGAGTTTGACGCTCGCCTGTCTCGATATGCACTGCCTCAGTCATCCCGTTCTCTGCCTACTTATGCACACAAGGGCATCGCCGGCCGGCGGCGCTTTACCGTGCAATGACCTGGGCATAGGTCTCTTCCAGACGCTCGACGATGCCGCGCCAGTCGTGCCGCTGCTCCACGTAGCAGCGGCCGCTATCACCAAGATATTTGCACAGATTCGCATCGCCCAGCAGCCGCAGCACGGCAGCGGCAAAGGGCACAGGACCATCAGCCACCAGCGCGTGCTGGCCATCCACCACGTCCAGCGCGGACACCGCCTGCGGCGTGGCGACGACCGGCGTGCCGCAAGCCATGGCCTCCAGCACCTTGTTCTGGATACCCACGCCGTAGGGAATTGGAGTCACGGCAACCGCCGCTCGCTGCAAGTAAGGGCGAACATCATCCTCAATAAAAAGAGCTATAAAGCAAGCTAAGCCTTGCGCGCTACCGCCAGAAGTGAAGTCCCGCATGGCAACGTCTGCCAACGCTTTAGCCAGAGTGTCTCCAGTGCCAAAAGCAGAGTAAGCAACTCGTTGATAACTGGTACAATACGTAGTTCTTTCACAGCCAACCCTTCTGTAGAAACGGTGCCATTCCTGGATGGCTTGGGCAACAATGCGTTCAACCTGCGACCAATCCATACTAACGGGAAAATGGTGGCCATAAAGTAGGTTATTTGCTCCACTTGGTAACCGGTCTCTCGTAGTTTCCGGAATAGTTCCTCCCGTCTGTAGCGTCTACAGTGGCAGGAAGCCTCATCGAAGTAACTCCACAAATACGGATGCGCAGGCACAGTGAGCAGCAGTCGCCCTCCTTCAGCCGACATATCGTTCAATACGCGCAATACCTGACAGTCATCGGGCATATGCTCCAATACATCAAACAAGCCAACCAGGTCAAACGGAACCCCAAATGGCAACGCCTGCATATCAGCCTGTACTAGGGGAGCACTTGTGCGTCGATGAGCATAGCGCAGCCCTTCAAGAAAAAGATCCACACCGACTACGACCCCACCAGTGCACACCCGCTCCAACCTGCGCAGAACATTGCCGGTGCCACAGCCAATTTCCAACATCCGGTAACTTGCTGGCAGATCAACCGTCAGGCGCTCAGACAGCATCGCAATTACCGAATTGCGCGCTCGGAACCAAAAATGGCTTTCTTCGACCTGAAAGAGCAAGTCAAAATAAGCCGGGTCATAACTCTGGCTCGGAGAAGCTTGCTCCATCACCAACACGCCTGGCAAATCGCCTCAATCACCCGATCCTGATCCTCTGGACTCAAATCATTATAGAATGGGAGACGTACCAAGCGATCACTGACGTCTTCAGTCACGGGGCAATCCCCGAGCTTACCGCCAAACCGCTGTCCCATTACTGAAAGATGTAACGGTAGGTAATGGAACACACTCAAGATGCCCCGCTCCTTCAGATGCAGAATCAGCTGGCTACGTGCCCCTAGGCTCGGCATGAGCAGATAGAACATATGGTATGGTTGCTCACAATGCGATGGAACGATAGGTAAACGCACTCCGCGTTCCTCTGCCCAATCCCGCAAATGCTCAGCATAATACTCCCACACTTGCCGCCGCTTGGCCTGGATTTGTTCCCGGGCTTCTAGTTGAGCATACAAGAATGCCGCTAGAATATCCGAAGGCAGGTAGCTCGATCCGACATCTACCCAAGTATATTTATCCACCTGACCACGGAAAAAACGACCACGGTTGGTACCTTTCTCCCGGATGATCTCCGCCCGTTCAACATACTTGGGATCGTTGATCAGCAGTGCACCACCCTCTCCACAGGTAAAGTTCTTGGTCTCGTGAAAGCTCTGCGTCGCCAGGCAGCCAAAGGTACCCAGACACTTGCCTTTGTATTTGCCAAACAAACCGTGGGCGTTGTCCTCCACTACAGGTACGCCATGCCGCTCGGCGATCTCGATAATGGCATCCATCTCGCAGCCTACACCAGCATAGTGCACTGGCACGATTGCCCTGGTATGAGGCGTGATAAGTCGCTCTAGTTGTGCCTCATCCAAGTTGAATGTATCTGGGCGGATATCAACAAAAACCGGGCGAGCCCCACGCAAAACGAAGGCGTTGATCGTGGTGACAAAAGTAAACGACGGGACGATGACTTGATCGCCCAGTTGAATATCCAACAGCAACGCCGCCATTTCCAGAGCATGGGTACAAGAAGTAGTCAACAGCACCTTGGTCACACCTAACGTCTGCTGCAGCAACTGATGGCACTGCCTTGTGAAGAAACCATCACCCGAAATATGCCCCCGATCCAAAGCCTGAGTAACATAGGAAAGCTCATTGCCACAGAGCGAAGCCTTGTTAAAGGGAATTTCATAACTGCTCATCCCGTGCGCTCCTGCTCACACTCGATGAACCATTTATGGTACCACAATTGCAACTCACGTGTCACAAAGCCACACCGCTGATATAAACGCTGTGCAGCAATATTCCGTCCTTGGGTCACTACCACCGCAGTACTCACACCCTTGTCGGCGAACCAAGCCAAAGCTGTCTGCATCAGCCGGGTCCCAATACCCTGACCGCTAACCTCTCGGCCTACTCCTATCAATCCAATTTGACCTTCCGCGCAATCCTTTGATAGATGGCATGTAACGTACCCTACTGGCCCACCATCTAGCTCGGCAACCCACACTGAATCAGCATAGCCCTCACAGCTACGCCGTATCCAGGTCTGATACAGTTCATCGCAACGTTCTCGAGAAAAGCAGGGATCGAAATAATACCGTGAATCCCGGTAACTGTCTTTCGCCAAAGCTTGAAGCAACTGAACATCAGCAGGAAGTGCAGCACGCACTGTAATGCCATCCGCGTCCACCGAGAGCGCATTTCCAGACCGCTGTGAAAGTCGTTGTTCAAAGGTTACCCGCACATCTACCAGTTGAAAACTATGCTTTTCAGCCAGGCGAACCGTCTGGGCATCTGCGGAATCGGCTAGAAAGTAAAGGCAGGCAATCCCGTTATCCTCACACCAGCGCAAAATGGCGACCACACGCCCCGGGTTCAGATTCATCCCAACCACCCGACCGATCCGCTGGCCAAAGAACTCGGTATCCCAGGGCAGGAAATCACACAAGTCACTCGTTGTCATCATTCTTGCATTCCCTGCACACTCTCGCGCACGACATACGCTGGGCGCTCCATGGTACGAAAATACATCCGCGCCAGATATTCCCCGAATATGCCCAAAGCAAACAACTGCGCACCAGAGAACAAAGCAACAATGGATGCCAGGAACGGAAAGCCTGGTACACTCCCACCCTCAAGTATGAATCTCCCTATCACATACAACAACACCAACATCCCAAAAGCTGTGAAAGCAAAACCCATCCAGCTGGCAATCTGAAGCGGCAACACGCTAAAACCGGTCATCATATTCAGCGCATGGACCACTAACTTGCGAAACGTATAGTTAGAAACACCTACCTGTCGCACATCGTGGCGTACCAGCACAGACGTAAACCGGGCCGTTCCCCACGTCAACAACACATCTATCGAGACAAAAGGCCCGCTGTAATCCACAAATGCCTCGCGCACTTGCGCTCTAAACACCCGGAAAGCGCTGACATGGCGCGCTGTCTCCGCACCCATCGCCCCTTGCAAAGCTAACTTGGTGATTTGCGAAGCTTTATCCCGCCAGAGCCCGTGCTGCTCGCACTGCGGCACTCCATAAACTACGTCATAACCTTCCGCCAGTTTCTCCAACAACCTGGGAATTTCCTCGGGCGGATTTTGCAGGTCATCATCCATAGTCACAATGATCTCACCCCGCGCCTGCCGGATACCAGCCAACAGCGCATTGTGCTGACCGTAGTTGCGCATAAGATTAATGCCCTTTATCCAAGAATGCTGCACCGAAAGCTCGCAGATCACATCCCAACTCCGATCGTGACTACCATCATTGACCATAATCAGCTCAAAACACTCAGCAACCATCGTCAAGCTCTCGTCAATGCGAGTGACCAGATCAGACAATGTCTGCTCACTGTTGTAAACAGGGACAACGACCGAAATCGACGCTGGGCGCCCTAGTGTATTAGGTTGATCTGAGCAAACCACTTGACCTCTCCTTACCGCTATTCAAGACACCGGGAGCCAACTTATGCCCAGTAGGACAACGTTTCGCAGAGAATTTGCTTCTACGAGAGAAGGTAACTTTGCAATGGCAATTACGCCACTACCGTGTCACCTGATAGATCTCGGCAAAAGCGTCACGGCTTTGGAACCTAGCCACCAGCTCCAAGGAGCACTGTTCGCGAAGAATGGACAATGCCTCACCGCGCCAACTACTGGGCACTGCCCAATAGACCAAATCGAAGTCACTACAAGATTGGACGTTCCAAGGTTGAACAACATTGAGTGAATTTGTTACATAACCAGCAACAGGTACAGTAAGTTCTGAATTTTGAGGAAAGTCAGTCAAAATTGTAAGGTCCGCGTAGTTCGTCTCGATATGCCGGGCAGCAGCTTGGTGCACGTACAAAACATCCCACAGCTCGGAATCACTCTCGGCATTTCCCGCCTTCCCAAGCACGATATCCATAACTCGAAAGTTAGTGTCAAATCCACGTGCAGCCATTAGACTTGATACCTTGGGTATACGAACTGCCATATCCGCAAGTGGCTCAAGGGGCTCGATCCCAATCCAAGAAACCCAAGAAAAGAAAACAATCAAAGTCGACACAAGCACAACGCGGCTCTTTAAAACCAATTGTAGCGATCTAGCCCCGATCAGAATGAAGAGAGGCAGGATAGGTAACAGATATCTGCCAATAAAGTACGGGGCTACATAAGCAACCCAGACTGTGATCACAAGCAAGATCAGCAGGTTTTCTGCTCCGATCAATCTAAAGGTTTCCTTCGCCCTGAATAAGAAGGAAGATAGCGACAGGGGCTTTGTTCCGACGCACCTGATTCCCTGGCCTTGCCGCTTTCTCTTTATGAAGGTGACAACCGCCGTAAGCATACCCGCCGTTAGAATCCAACGCGACTGGCCCATGGAGAGAAAGAAAACCGTCCTAAAAACATTGAAACATGACCATATACTTAATAACGATCCACTAAACTGCTCCACGACATGCGGTCTGATGAACGCCCAGCCTTGAACCATCCTGTGATAAGATACCCAAATCATAAGAAGAATTAGAGGAACGCCATAGATTACGGACTGTTTCAGAACAATTAACGGGCGTCGTGGTTTGGGGATTCGAGCGAGCACATAGACCAATATAGGAAGGCAAATGATCCCACCGTAGATCTTGGTAAAGGAAGCCAATGTGGCAAAGACAACGTACGGCCAAGCCCTATTCCTAATCGCATAGTAAACACTCATTATGCAGAAAGCAGCAAGTGGCATATCAAAGTATATATTCGTAGTCTGAGCCTCAAAGATTGGAGACAACAAGAGAAAAAGCGCTGCCAGCATTCCTATCTTCGCACTATACAAATGCCGCCCCAGCAAATACGTGTAACAAGCTGCCAAACACGCAAAGCCTATTTGTACTAAGTGGGACACAAACAACGATTCGCCAAATATCCCCCATGCCACAGCCAGGGTCATGGTAAGTACAGGTGGATGCCCCACGTCCAACCCTGGAGTCCGGGGGATGGGATCAAACCCGTTCGCCAGTATCTCTTCAGCAGCACCGGCCACCGCCTTGATGGCATCCCTATGGAATGGGAAGCAAAAAGCAGGAAACTGAATAAGGAACAGAATAATCAAGAATGAGGCAAAAACCAAGAGAGTATGCCATGGTGCTTTCTCGAGCTTCTCAATCCAGGGTTTCATCTCGCTGATTCCTTACGGCGACCAAGGTAGCAAATAAGGCCAATAGCCAGCGCATCGGTCGTGCGCGCCAGCGTGACACCGGCCGACAGTGCTTTACCGCGCGATAGTCTGTGCATAGGTCTCTTCCAGGCACGCGACGATACTGCGCCAGTCGTGATACCGCTCCACGTAGCGGCGACCGGTCTCACCAAGGCTCACGGAAAGGTCTGTATCACTCAACAGGCGCAGCACGGCAGTAGCAAAAAGTGCAGGACCATCCGCTACCAACACATGCTCGCCATCCACCACGTCCAGCGCCGCGACCGCTTGCGGCGTGGCGACGACTGGCACGCCGCAGGCCATGGCCTCCAATACCTTGTTCTGAATGCCCACACCATAGGCAATCGGGGCCACAGCGACCGCCGCTCGCTGCAAGTAAGGGCGAACATCAGCCACCGTGCCGGTCACAGTGACCCGCGGCCCGCGACCCGCGGCCAACCTCTGCACCTCGCGCGAGGGGTTCTTGCCGACGATCCACACTTTGACCTCAGGGCGCTGCGCCCAGACATGGGGCATGATCTCCTCAAGCAGGTAGAGCACGGCGGTGATGTTGGCGTGGTAGCTCATCTTGCCGGTGAAGACGAGCGTGTCTGGCCTACGGGGTTCATCTGCGGGAGTGAAATAGGAAAGGTCAACACCGTTGGAAAGCACTGTGATGCGTGAGGCATGAGGCGTGAGGCGTGATGCCAGGTCGAACAGGGCCTGACGGTCTATGGGAGAGGTGATGAGTGTACGATCGAATTGGTCCACCAGCCAACCCTCATAGCGGCGCGTGCGACCGAGCTCGAGACGGGTGGCCCAGCGACCAAACAGGCTGCTGCTTCGCGCTGCGGCCTGCTCGAACAGATGACTGATGCAGTCCACACTATCCCAAACAATGGGAAGTTGGAATTTGCGACCTGTGATTTGCGATTTGAGGTATAGGCCATAGCAGACACCACGCAGGTGTTCGACGTGGACAATGTCAAATTGTGAATTGTGAATTGCAGATTGTAGGAGACGCGCCAGTGCCGGCTGCCAGCAGTAGACCGCCTGTAAAGGCACGCGGGTAGGCAAAGCGCGTAAACAGTTCCACAGTGAGCGCCAACGGGGCAGCGGGGCAGCGATGACCTTGACGCCTTCCTTCTGCAACGCTTGCAGGTCAGCCTGCTCCTCAAGCGGCGACCACAGCGTAGCTACAGTGACCGCGTGGCCACGCGCCGCCAGGCCGCGAATCAGGTTGTAGGGGCGCACGCGGATCAAGTTGGGAGTGTAGGGAACCACAAACAAAATGCGCATCTCGTCCTTCACTCTGGTCTCAGCAGACACTTTGGAGCAAGTAAGTCACAAAGCCTTTTTGCGCCCATACACACACACTACATCCCTCATGTTGATGGAGACACCACGCTGTAACAAGTTCAGCCGCTCCAGCAGCCTCAACAGCAAAACACTGGCCCAGCGGCTGTACAAGGCTACGTGGTGCTTACATACGTGCTCCAGGCTCAGACTACGCGGAGGAAAATCCACCTTGACCACCTCAAAACCTGCTTTCTCCAGCAAGTGGCTCACAGTCACAGGCGTGTAAAAATAAAGATGCTGCGATGTAGCAAAATGACGATGCCGGCCACGGAGAAACCGAAACCAAACATTGTCAATGCTCGGCACATCTACCGCGATCCACCCACCCGGTCGGAGCACGCGAGCGATTTCACGCATCTCGTCGGCAGGATTGAGCAGGTGCTCAAAGACCTGGAAACTGACTACTATGTCAAAGAACCCATCCGGGAAGTGAGCATCGGACAGGACGCCATTGTAAACATTCAGGCCTAATCTCTCTTGTGCGTATCTTGCCAGGGCGACGTCCGGCTCGACTCCATAGGAATCCCAGCCGACCCCGTTCGCCAACTGCAAAAAGAGGCCGATCGAACAACCAAAGTCTAAAACTCGCACCGGGTGTACGTCGTCAGCAGATGCCCCTAGCAGCCTGTCGGAGAGAGGACTTCCCTCCGCACACAATTGGCGGTAAAATTGCGGCCATTGAACATGTCTGAAACTCTTG
>JAFGED010000123.1 GCA_016931785.1 Anaerolineae bacterium | reverse complement strand
TTTCAAATGAGTTGTAAGGATGGGGGGAGCGGGCGGCTTCGCCGCCCGCTCCCCCCGTTCTCTAACTGAGATGAAACACACCCTATTGAGAAGATACTTCGAATCCCCTGAGAGAAGGATTCACTCCCGTGTTTGACAATCAGACGTAACGAGATATACTAGGGGCGTTTCTCACCATGCGCGCTCGAAACGCCGCTCAGTTTTGCTTCACAAAACTGAGATCGGGCAACATCAAGGCCCGCAAAATCTTGTCTCATTTGGACAAGAATCGACGTATGAAGATACCTAGATGCGAGTTCGAGGCTTGAGTGTAAAACTAGCGAGCGCAAAACTAGCGGGGAGGAAACAATGATAGATGGTTCCTGGCTGGTTATGAGTCAAGGCCCCCAACCCGGTCAGACCTTTATGCTCGACCGAGATTGGCTCACCGTGGGCCGAGATCCAAGCAACGACATCGTGATCAACGACCCGCAGGTCTCGCGGCAGCATCTGCGCATCACGCGGCAGGGACAGATGGTGGTGATCGAAGACCTAGGAAGCACCAACGGCACCTTCGCCAACGGCGTGCGGCTGACCGGTCCTCACGTGTTGTCTAATGGGGATGTAATTGGCCTGGGAGACGGGGTGACGCTGACTTATTACGAAGTGGGCATAGCGGCCGACATCGCCGAGACAATCGTCGGGCGACCTGGCAGCGCCGCCCCACCGCCCCCTGAAAGCTTCCCCCCGGTGGCAGCACCCCCAATGCCGCCGACTGTTATGCCTGGGGCACCAGCGGCCACACCACCTCCCCCTTCTGCTCAACGGATTCCACCAGCCTACCCTCTATCCCCCCCAATGCCGCCAGAGGCAGAATACGCCGAAGGGAAAAAGCGAAGCAAGCTGACCTGGGTATTGGTCCTGCTCGGGATTGTGGTCCTGCTGGTCATCATCGCCTGCGCGGTGACATTCGTGCTAGACTACATCGGGATGCTTAGAGAAGTCGCTCCCTTTATGTACACACCACTGGAATGGCTGGGGCTGATTTAGCCGCTCCACGGTCCCAGGATTTATGATTTGGGTGCGTTTCAAATGAGTTGGAAGGATGGGGGGGAGCGGGCGGCTTCGCCGCCCGCTCCCCCCCGCTCTCTAATTGAGACGAAACACACCCTTATGATTTTACCTTGCGAGGGCAAATCCCCTCGCTGTTTTTTATTCCCCCACGACAGCTTCCAGCAGATGACGTGTGAGCGCTTTGGTGCCCGCCTCGACATCGCCCGCGGGCCCCACACAGCCCGGACAGCCATCGGCGCAGGGACAGCGCCGCACCACGTCCAACGCAGCCGCCAGCAGTTCGTCGTGGAGTTCGTAGAGCCGCACGCTCAACCCGGCCCCGCCCGGCGCGCGGTCATACAACGTGACGGTGGGCAGGCCGGTCTCTGGCGCACGGGACTGCGCGGGCGCTCTGCGCCCGATAGCCGAGCCCAGGTCGCCCGGATCGCACATCAGGTGCAGCGGAGCCAAACTGCGCAGCAGGTAGGCCAGACCGCTCAGCGCCCCACGCGCACCCCGCGCCCGCTCGACGCGGCGATGACAGGCCGAGCACAGGGTAATTAGGTTCTCCAGCCGATTGGCAAGCTCGTACAAGTCGTTGGCACCGGGCACGTAACCGAACGCGCGGAAGGGCGTGATGTGGTGTACGTCGTGCTGGCGATCCTCCCGCTCCGGCGCACCACATTGGCGGCAGCGGTAGCCATCCCGGGCGCGGGCGGCGTCTCGCCGTTCCGACCAATTGGGGCCATAGTCGACCGGCGGAGGCAGCACGCCGGCTTCCTGCAACCGCTCCGTGAGCTCCTCCGAAAGCGCCAGCCAGTAGCCAGTAGTGTGCAGTTCCTGCTCCGGCAGGTCGATGGTCGCCCACGCCAGCATCTCGTGCGTGTAGCGCTTTATCTTGCGATAGCCGGTCGCACGCGTGGTGACAAGCAGCTGACCATACCCCCTATGCACTGCTCCCTGTCCCCCTGTCTCCTCGTCTCCCTGCGATGGAGACAAAGAGGCAGGGTGACAAGGTGAATACTCCTCGACAACCTGCACCTCCGTCGTCGACGAAGCGCGCGTGTAATAATCCAACTCCGCCGCGCGCACGCAGGCCAGCCCTTGCTCCCAATCCAGCGACTCGACCAGGTAGGTCTCGCCGCCGTGCAGGTAGACCGCGCCTTCGTGAATCAACACGGGCGCGCTGGGACGGTCCATCAGGCCAATCGCGCGCGGGGGGGCAACGCTCACGTCTTGGATGGCGACGTTATCCGGCAAACCAGTGCGCAATGAGATCTCCGCCGCCGGGTAGCCCTCGCCGACCCATGTATAGCGTCCGTTGGAATCGTGCAGCATCTCACCCTCCGCCAGCACGTCCAGCATTCCCTCCACATCGCTAAAGCCGCCAAATGGCTCGCCGCGCTCGAATGGAAGCTCGTAGGCCGCGCAGGCCAGGTGGTTGGCCAGGACGGCCAGGTTATCCGGGTCGAGCAGCGCCTGCTCCACCGGCTGGCCGAAAAAGTAGCGTGGGTGGGTGACCAAGTACTGATCGAGCGGCATAGCGCTGGCGACCAGTACCGCAGCCGAAAGCCCGGCGCGGCGACCGGCCCGACCGGCCTGCTGCCACGCGCTGGCAACCGTGCCCGGATAGCCGGCCATCACACAGGCGCTCAACTGCCCGATATCGATCCCCAACTCCAGCGCGTTGGTAGCCACGACGCCGCGCACCTCCCCCTCGCGCAGGCCGCGCTCGATAGCACGCCGCTCGTGTGGCAGATACCCGCCCCGGTAACCCTGCACCGCCTCCGGTTCGCCGTCGACGGCAGCCACCTCATCGCGCAGATAGCCCAGCAGCACCTCGGTAGTCAGCCGGGCGCGGGCAAAGACGATGGTCTGCACGTCGGCCTGCAGGAAGCGCGCGGCGATGTCCTTTGCCGCCAGCGCGGAACTGCGCCGGATGCCGAGCTGCGGATCGACCAGCGGGGGATTGTACAGGACGAAGTGTTTCTCACCCCTCGGCGCGCCGTCATCATCGACCAGCGTGACCGGCGACTCGATCAGTCGCTCGGCCAGCTCGCGCGGGTTGGCGATGGTGGCCGAGGCGCAGACAAAGCGCGGATCGGAGCCATAGAAGCGGCATATCCGCCGCAGCCGTCGCAGCACGTTCGCCACGTGCCCGCCAAAGATGCCCCGGTACGTGTGCAGCTCGTCGAGCACCACGTAGCGCAGGTTGGCGAAGAAACGCGACCAGCGGGGGTGATAGGGCAAGATGCCGGTGTGCAGCATGTCGGGGTTGGAAACCAACAGGCGCGCCTCGCGGCGGATAGCGGTGCGGTGCGAAGTGGGCGTGTCGCCATCGTAGGGTCTGACCGCAATTGGAGATTGGAGATTTGCTATTTGAGATTTGAGATTTGAGATTTGGTCATGCGCCAGGGCCTTTGTCGGGAAGAGATAGAGCGCGCAGGCGCCGGGGCCGTTCAGCAGCACGTCGAGGACGGGCAGATTGTAGGCCAGCGTCTTGCCGCTTGCAGTGGAGGTGGAAAGCACAACGTGCTCTCCTGCCAGCGCCGCCTCGATCGCCTGCGCCTGGTGGATGTAGGGCTGTTCGACACCTTGCCCCTGGATAGCGGCGATCAGCCGCACGTCGAGCCCCACTGGCCAGGGGGCGGTGCGCGCGAGCCGCGCCGGGAGGCGCTCCCAGGCAGTCACGCAGCGCATAAAGGCCGGGTCTTGTCGAAAGGAGTCGAGAACATCAGACAAAGCCATCGTGAACAGATTATAAGCCTTGGGGCGCGGAGTGCAAGCGCGGGCTTCACGCAGTGCAACCTCCTCGCCCAGTCTGCGTATTTATAGGCAGGAGGTGATTGAGATGAAACTGCTCGTTAGGTGGATAATCGTCAGTCTGGCGCTCTTTGCTGCCGCCTGGATCGTGCCAGGCATCCGCGTCGAGGGAACCGCCTGGATCGTCTATGCGGTCATGGCCGTCATCCTGGGGTTGGTCAACGCGATCGTACGCCCACTGCTCAAGTTGCTGACCTGCCCGCTCATCATCCTGACCCTGGGCCTGTTCACCCTGGTCGTCAACGGCGTCACCCTGTGGCTTTCCTCGTGGGTCGCCGTCAACTGGTTCAACGTCGGCTTTTACGTGGACGGCTTCTGGGCGGCCTTTTTCGGAGCGCTCATCGTCAGCATCGTCACCGTCGTCCTATCGGCACTGGTCAAAGAAGACAAAGAGTAAACCGGAGGGCAGATCGATGGGAAACAACAAACTGCGCCGGCAGAACGGGATCGTCGGCGGCGTGTGCGGTGGATTGGGGGCCTTTTTCGGCATCAGCCCGTTTTGGTTCCGCCTGGCGTTTCTGCTCCTGGCGGTCCCAGGCGGCGCGCCGGGAGTCTTGCCTTACCTGATCCTGTGGTTCGTCATCCCACGGAGGCGGCGGAGAGATGCCTGCCCGGCCTAACAAAAGTTACGGCCTCGCAATGGTCCTGTAACGGATGTGAAACCCTCATTACGCCCGTCTTGAGGTATACTATAAGCGTCGGACGGCTAGAAACATATACAATCTAGCCGTATCAAACTCCTCCTTTCCTTTCTTGGCCGTGCCTGGGAGCTAACCACCCCGCCCTGGTTACTCCCAGGCACGCCGCCTATGGCAAAAAAGTCGCCTCTGGCGACTTTTTTGCTTAGCAGTTTTCTTGCGCTTCACGCAAGAAAACTGCCGCCTTGCCTCGACGTTTTGCCAGCGCTGCATCTTGCATCCTGCCTCTTTCTCTGTTATCATTTCCCCAATGTCCGAGCAACTGCGTGGCATCGTCGAGCGGGTGACCTACTACAACGAGGAGACCGGCTACTCCGTCGTGCGCCTCGACGTGCCCGGCCAGCGCGATCTGGCGACTGTGGTCGGCAACCTGCCGGAAGTGCAACCTGGCGAGAGCCTGCGGCTGGAGGGCACTTGGGCAACCCACCAACTGTACGGTCGCCAGTTCAGGGTCGAGCGCTGCGAGCAGGTGCTGCCGGCCACCGTCGAGGGCATCAAAAAGTACCTGGGCTCCGGTCTGGTCAAAGGGGTGGGACCGGTCACTGCCGCGCGCATCGTGCAGCGCTTTGGCGCCGGCACGCTGCGCGTGCTGGACGAGGAACCCCGTCGCCTGCGCGAGGCGCTGGGCGTGGGGAAAAAGCGCGCCGCCGCCATCGCTCGGGCCTGGGAGGAGCAGAAGCACATCCGCGAGGTGATGCTGTTCCTGAGCGGCCACGGGGTCACCACTGGCCTGGCAGTCAAGATCTACAAGACCTACGGCGACGACGCATTGACCGTGGTGCAGGAGGACCCCTACCGGCTGGCGCGCGATATCTGGGGCGTGGGGTTCAAGACCGCGGACAAGATCGCGCGCGACCTGGGACTGCCGCCCGACTCCCCCTCCCGCGTGCAGGCCGGCGTGGCCTACGCCCTGGGCCAACAGGCCGACGAGGGGCACGTCTACGCCCCCGAGGCCGACCTCACGCAGGAGGCCGCCGAGCTGCTGGAGGTCCCTGCCGAGCTGGTCGCCGACGCCATCGAGGCGCTGGACGCCGAGGAGCTCGTCCGCCGCGAGACGCTGGTTTATCCCCCCCTTTCATCCCACCCGCTTGCGGGGGGGCAAGTCCTACGCGAGGAAAAGGCCGTATACCTGACCCCCTTCTACTACGGCGAGGTCGGCGTCACCAACCGGCTGTGCGCGCTGGTCGAAAGCCCAGCCACGCGCCTGCTCCCCTTCCGCAGCGTCGATTGGGAGGACCTGCTGCGCCAGGTCACCCGCGATTCCGAGATCGAGCTTTCGCCCCAGCAGCACGAGGCCGTGCAGGCGGCGCTGACCCACAAGGTGACCGTGCTCACCGGCGGTCCCGGCACCGGCAAGACGGTGAGCGTGCGCACCATCATCGCGGCGTTGGAGGCGCTGGGGTGCCGCTACGCCCTGTGCGCCCCCACCGGCCGCGCGGCCAAGCGCCTCGCCGAGGCCACGGGCCGCCCGGCCAAGACGGTGCACCGCCTGCTGGAATACTCGCCGATGGACGGCTTCCGCCGCAACGAGGAGAACCCGCTGGAGGTCGATTGCCTGATCGTGGACGAGTCCTCGATGCTCGACCTGCTGCTGACCAACCACCTGCTCAAGGCGGTTGACCCGGCGGCGCACGTACTCTTCGTCGGCGACATCGACCAGCTCCCCTCGGTCGGCGCGGGCGACGTCCTGCACGACGTGATCGGGTCGGGCCGCGCCGCCGTCGTGCGCCTGACCACCATCTTTCGCCAGGCCGCCGACAGCGGCATCGTGGTCAACGCCCACCGCATCAACCGCGGCGAATTCCCCATCCTCAACGAGTACGACGACTTTTACTTCTTCTCCAAGGAGGAGCCGGAGGAGGCCGCCGACCTGCTGGTGGACGTGGTGCTGCGCCGCATCCCGGAAAAGTTCGGCTTCGACCCGGTGGACGAGGTGCAGGTGCTGGCGCCGATGTACCGCGGCGCGTGCGGCGTGGCCAATCTCAACAACCGGCTGCAGGAGGCGCTCAACCCCGCCTCGCCGAAAAAACCCGAGCGGCGGCTGGGCGGGCGGCTGTTCAGGGTGGGGGACAAGGTGATGCAGACGGTCAATAACTATGTTTTGTCCGTTTTTAATGGAGATATCGGGCGAGTCACAGCCATTGATAGCGTGAATCAAACACTGACTGTGCAGATAGATGATCAACCGGTGGTCTACGACTGGGTTGACACCAGCGAGTTGACACATGCCTTTGCTGTATCAGTGCACAAAAGCCAAGGAAGCGAGTATGCAACGGTGGTGATGCCGGTGCTGACGCAGCATTATTTGATGCTGAAAAGACCAATCCTATACACCGCCGTGACCAGAGCAAAAAGCCTGGTCGTGCTGGTAGGTACGCGGCGTGCTATAGCCATCGCCGCGCGTAACAATAAGGTAACACAACGTCATTCCGGCCTCGGCGTGCGGTTAGCAAAATAGTTACCCGCCTTTGCTGCGCACATATGTCTCGAAAATATCCCTCTTGCGGGTCAGGCAGGCCAAGTCTGACTTGTAGTAAATCCAGCGCAAAAGGGAAACCGCCCTGAGCCCACTGGATGCAAGACTATCACAGCTCTTTCTGTTCGCATTGACGTTGCAACGCAGCCCAGTCAGTCGCTCCACAGTATTGCGAACCCACTTTAGGAATGGGAGACTGCTGGAATACAAAGTTACGACCAGTAACCTCCTATCACCGTCCTTGTAGACAGCCTGCTTGTAGACGGCGACCCGAATACAACCATCCCCATCTATACATCCTCTCAAAAAGTCGCGAAAGACAACATCAGGAATGCCCAGGGCACCCAACTTCTTGGCCTTGACCGGCATTAAGCCGATATTCTCCAGTAATGCCCGATAGAATGGATCATTGATGCACACCCTATGAAGTGGTTTGTTTCCTCCGTTCGACTGTGTGACGTAGATTGGCGCTTTAACCTTCAAAATGCGGCGATATACTTTGACGATCTCGACATCGGTTGAAGCAAAGCTCACATCAGGGCGATCACTGCTCAAGTTTCCATCGGTCGTGACCAACCCAACGACATAGGCCAATTCAGGCGACCAAGTACTCAACACGTCTTTGGGAACTTTGTATTGTGCAGTACCTCCTCGAGGTCGCCGGTCTATGCCATATGCCTGCAATCGACGCAGAACGACCGTCTGGCTACATCGCAACTGCTCGGCGATTTGCACGAGAGAAAAGCAATCGCGACAATACAGCTTTCGCAACAAGGTCTCTGAAATATCCAATCTCCTGTAATCAGCGGGAGATTTCGGTTCCATCCCAAACTCGTGCATTCTCCTGATAATAACCCCTTCGTCACAGCCAAGCCGTTTGGCAATCTTGGCTTGCGATAGGCCTTCCTCATAATAAAGCCGTCGCAGGAGGTCTTTTGGAATGTCGATGCGGCGATAGTCCCACGGTCGCCGCGCTGGCAAGCCATATCGTTCCATCTGGCTCCGCACTATCCACTCAGTACAACCGAGTCTCTAGGCGATCTTTTGTCGAGATAGTCCTTCGTCGTAGTAGAGCCGTTCGAGAAGATCGCGGGGAATATCCAGGCGCTTGGTCACTTTCCCTCCACCCCCTCGACCACGAACCAGTAGCCCATCTTGCACTTGAACAGTTGCAGGGGCAGCAGTTCCTCCCGCCACAGGTTGTCGCCATGCCCCTGCCAGCGGGCCAGGGCGCCCAGGCTGAACTTGAGACACGGGCAGCTAAAGCCGCCGTTGCCGTCGCTCTGCAAACCGGGAAAGCAACCCTTGACGGCGTGAATGCATGGACTGTCCCAGCCCGGCGCGGAAGGTCGTGCCCAGGAAACCCTCGAACGCGCGCCCCTTCACGTCCAGCGGGCTGCGGGTGAAGGAGTAGGGCTCGAACCGCTGCACGATATCGTATACCGTATCGGGCCGCAGGTCGATGGTCATATCCTCGGGAAAGACGGCGCGGCTGGCATCCCAGCGGCCCACCGCCTCCAGCTTGGCCTGCTCCGCCTTCTTGGCCGCCTCGAAGCAGGCCTGAATCTGCTGCAAAAGCTGCTGTTTGTTATCTCGATATCCCCGCGTGTTGAAGGCATAGCTGATCTCCCGCCCGGGGCGCTCTATTGCTTGCTGGAGAGTATCGCGCTCGTCATAATATTTGGCAAAGATCAGCTTGACCATCTCGTCCACCGCCTCCTGGGGCTGCTTGCCTTCCTTATCCCGTAGGATGCGATGGCAGCCCACGCGCTCGTCGCCCAACACCTTGCGAAAGTTGTCGGCGTTCAGGACCTGCAGGCCATCGTCCAAATCCTCCGGCTTGCTGGTCGACGCAGGAACCAGGATGTGAAACTGGCGGCTGGTGGCCTTGTCCCAGAAACTCTCAAAGGCTGGCTGTTGCGTGACTTCTTTGAGCGTGCGCGGGTACTGGAACTCGCGCTCATAGTAGCGGGTGGTGACGCCGTTGGTCAGGATGGCAAAGCGGGCCGAGGCGGAAGCGGCCATGTAGAGGTTGAGGTAATCATAGTGGCTGTTCCAATTGGCCGAGTTTTCCTCGTCCCCCGGCGTCAGCGCCTCGACGATCATGTACTCCTCGTTGTACCGGTCGTCGTACACCACGATGTCGCGAAAGCCCCTAGCACTCTGGCGGACACTCTTTCGCTCGTCTTGGTACTTGACCGGTTCCTCGAACTTGATCTGGCGCTGAGGCACGCCAAAGTTCTTCACCAACTGGGCTGCGGCCCACTGGCGCACAGGTTCTTCCTGCACGTTGCCGTAGGTCTTGCCAGCGGGGCACACACGTTGGCGAAACTCGGAGTCCCATTCTTCGATGGGAAACTCGCCGGGCCAGGGATCAAATCGGGGCATAAAACACCTCTCCTAATCATGAATGTATCGCGATTTCATTGTACACGGTTCCGGTTGAAACAGCAAGGGGCAAAAGCGCGGTAGTTGAAGATACGGCTGAAGACAGTATAATAAGCAATAGATAAATCAGCAGGAGGTGCAGTCATGAAAGTACTCTTCATCGGCGGGACGGGCGCCAACAGCTCGGCCTGCCCGCAGCCAGTCGTCGAGCGGGGAACCGACCTGACCCTGTTCAACCGGGGCGAGACCGGATCCCGGTCCACGCCGCGGGCGTCGCCGGGCCGCACCTGGTGCACGTGCCCTCAGAGCTGATCGCCGCCTTCGATCCCGACTGGGGGCGCCGGCCTCCTGGGCGAAAGTCCATGAAGGGATAAAATGTCAATGCAAACGTTCACATAATTACTTGACAAAGCCCACCATGATGTGGTAAAATATCAATGCAAACGTTCACATACCCCATTTAGGCCCTAAGCAATCACGGAAAACCGCCCCTTGTGAACGCTTGCAGATCGCAACCCAACCCTAAAAAGCTCCTTACAGCGCAGACACGACACGAAAAAGCAAGCGTTTGCATTCCGTTTAGATTTACTAAATGAACCTCAGTGAAGAACTCCGATCATGTAACCACTATCGACGTTGCGCGAAGCCGGCGTTCCCTGCATCACGGCTTCTCGGGTGCTCAACGGCAAAGTAAACGTCACGCCAGAGACGCGCGAGCACGTTTTGACAGCAAGGAGGTGCCCTATTGAGTCAATGACTAATAATTTCCCCATCCTTAAGTGATAGTGTCATCGAAATACACTACTGTAACTTGGCTTTTCAAATACTCTCGAATGGAGGAGAATCAAATGGAAAAGAAACGATTTAGTCGTCGTGAGTTTTTGCAGCTCGCTGGTTTGTCCGGCGCGGCTTTGGCTTTGTCAGCTTGTTGCCCTCCGCCGCCGGCGGAAAAACAGGTCGTGACGCAGATCGTCAAGGAAGCAGGCGAGGATGTAGTCATAACCGTCGTGTCGGAGGCGCCAGCGCCAACCACTGAAGCAGGTCCCTCGGGGCCAACCCCGTTCCTGTTCTGGTTCCAGGCCGAGAATCACGAGCCTGAATACTCAAAGCGCGTCGAAGAACTAAACGAGAAGTTCAACATCGATCTCACTTACGAGATCATGTCCCGCGATGCGATGACCCAGAAATTCCCGGCGACCTTGATGGCTGGCAGCGGCTTTCCTGACATCATCGAGCAAAACGCGGATGACGTTGTCGGGTTCTTGAAGGGCGACGACAGCATCATTCCTTTCGTCGACCTCAAGCCCGCACTGGAGGCCAGCCCGTACGCGGCCGAAGTGCTGACGACCCGTTTTGACCGCTATAGCAAAGGCGGCAAGTACTACGGCGCTCCCCACGATGTGCATCCCTGTGTGATGCTTTATCACGAGAAAGCATGGCAGGAATATGGCCATGATCCCTCAACCTTCAACACCTACGCCGAATTCCTGGATGCCGCCAAAGACGTCGCTGCCCAGACTGATATGGTGATGCCAGACGGGCGGCCCATCGGTGTCATCATGGACTGCTTGAGCTGCACCAACCTGCCAGGACGCATGATGGACCTGGGGCTCTGGTGGACAGATGCCAACGGCGACCCTCTGCTGAACACCCCGGAGTTTAAAGAGGCCGCCGCCGACTGGATGCTCTTCGCCGATTACTGGATGAACATCGACTGGGGCAACCAGGTTGCCATGGTCAAAGAGGGACAGGTGCTGACCCAGTTCTGCCCCGACTGGCTGTACGGCATTCACTTCCAGGGCACCGCCGAGGATACGGCGTGGCTGGCCGATTCCCCCATGCGGATG
>JAFGED010000122.1 GCA_016931785.1 Anaerolineae bacterium | reverse complement strand
CGTTTCAAATGAGTTGTAAGGATGGGGGGAGCGGGCGGCTTCGCCGCCCGCTCCCCCCGTTCTCTAACTGAGATGAAACACACCCTAATGAATTAAAGAAAAACCCAAGTTCTGCGAGGCTCCGTGTAACGACAACCCAAGCAGTTACAGATAGATAACAAGACTACAGCCAGGAGAAAAGCGCAGGGCACTCCGAAACAAATCCGCCGGGGTCGCCGGGACAACATGCCGGTGGCCCCACTTTTTTACGTACATCGTCTGCGTCCGTGAACCGCCCCCCCTTGCCTTCCCGGCAAGCCAGCCTTATAATCGACGTAGCTACTCAGGCTATTCGCCCGAGCAGTCTCCCACGCTCGAAAAAAGGGAAAGGCAACCGCGAAGCAAGGCTGAGCAGTTACCAATCGACTACAAAATCAGACCGAGGTATCATGCATACACAATCCCTGGCCGGACGATGGCAATTCCGCGAATGTGGAACCGAGGGCTGGCTCCCCGCCCGCGTACCCGGCTCCGTCCAGACCGACCTGATGGCGCTGGATCGCATCCCCGACCCATTCGTCGCCGATAACGAGCTGCACGTGCAGTGGGTCGCCGAACGCGATTGGGAATACTGGCTCGCATTCCAGGTCAATGCCGAGATGCTGGCCGAGGAGCACGTATTCCTCGTCTGCGACGGGCTGGACACGCTGGCCGACGTGGCGCTCAACGGACAGGTGCTGGGCCACGCAGAGAACGCCTTCCGGCAGTACCGCTGGAACGTCAAAGCACTCCTGGCCGAGGGCGAGAATGAGCTGCTCGTCAGCTTCCCCTCGCCGATGGCCACCATCCGTCCCCGGGTGGAGAAGCAGCCGCTGCACAATCCCCGCCACTCCCTCCCCGGCGGCCCTTACCTGCGCAAGGCCCCCTGCCAGTTCGGATGGGACTGGGGCCCCAAGCTGCCGCCCATCGGCATCTGGAAGGACGTCCGCCTGGAGGGACGCACCACCGCCCGGCTGGACGACGTCCACCTGCGCCAGCAGCACGCCGAGGGCAAAGTCGCCGTCAGCGCCCGTGCGTCGGTGGAACGGTGGACAGACGCCGACCTGTGCCTCGAGCTGTGCCTGACCGGGCCCGCTGGGCAGGAGCAAGAAGCGGGCGTAAAACTGGCCGCCGACGAGACCGGCGGCACGGCAACCATCGACGTCGCCGATCCGCAATTGTGGTGGCCCAACGGCCTCGGCCCGCAGCCGCTGTATGAAGTCGAAGTGAACCTGCGCCAGGATGACGCGCTCCTCGATCGACGGACCTTCAAGATCGGATTGCGCACGCTGGAGCTGCGCCAGGCGCCGGACGAGTCCGGCACTTCCTTCACCTTCGCCGTCAACGGCGTGCCCATCTTTGCCAAGGGGGCCAACTGGATCCCCGCCGACTCCTTCCCCACGCGCATCAGTGACGCCCACCTGGAACACCTCATCCGCAGCGCCGCCGAGGCGCACATGAACATGCTGCGCGTGTGGGGCGGCGGGTTCTACGAGGAGGAGCGCTTTTACGACCTGTGCGACCGGTACGGCATCCTGGTGTGGCAGGACTTTTGCTTCTCGTGCAGCGTCTACCCCGACGACGAGGCGTTCGTCGAGAACGTGCGCGTCGAGGCGGCGGAGAACGTGCGTCGATTGCGCCATCGCACCAGCCTGGCGCTGTGGTGCGGCAACAACGAGATGGAGGTCGGATGGGCAGGATGGGGATGGAAAAATCTGCCGGAAAGCGAGCGCTTCAGGAAAGGGTACGACCGCATGTTCCACCACCTCTTGCCCGAGATATGCGCCGCCGAGGACCCCGATACGCCCTACTGGCCCAGCTCCCCCTCCTCCAACACCCCCTTCGTCGACCCCGATGGCGTCCAGGCCGGAGACACCCACAACTGGATGGTGTGGCACGGCAACAAACCGTTCGAAGCGTACCGGGAGCACGACTCCCGCTTCGTCAGCGAGTTCGGCTTCCAGTCGCTGCCGCCCCTGGAAACCATCCGCACCTGCGCCGACGAGGCGGATTGGAACATGACATCGTACATCTTGGAGCATCACCAGCGCAACGAAGCAGGCAACGGCAAGATCGTCACCTATATGACCGACCACTTCCGCATGCCCAGGGATTTTCCCTCACTGGTCTATGTGACGCAGGTGCTGCAGGCCGAGTGCGTGCGCACCGGCGTCGAGTACTGGCGGCGCAACCGGCACCGCACCAGCGGCGCGCTATACTGGCAACTGAACGACTGCTGGCCCGTCGCCTCATGGGCCAGCCTGGACTATTTCTGGCGCTGGAAGGCGCTCCACTACGCCGCCCGCCGCTTCTACGCACCGGTGTTGCTTTCAGCAGAGCGGGAGAACACGGCAGTCACGCTCTTTCTCACCAACGACACGACCTGCAAACAGCAGTGCACCGTCCGCTGGTCGCTGGAGATGCTGGACGGAAAGGTGCTGGCGGATGGCGGGGCAGCAGTGACAGTTCCTGCCCCGGGCGCGACGCAGGTCGACGCGCTGGACTTTTCCGAGCAGGTCGACGCCCAGAACCGCCGCCAGGTCGTGCTGGTCTACGAACTGTGGCAAGAGGACGAGCGAGTCAGCCTGGGCGTGGTTCCGTTTGCACCCGATAAGCACCTCGAACTGGCCGACCCCGAACTACACTACACCACCGGTGAGAAAGATGAGGCCATCACAATCGACGTCACGGCGCAGCGGCTGGCCCGCTTCGTCTGGCTGGAGATCGAAGGCGTGGATGCGATCTTTAGCGACAACTACTTTGATCTGCCGGCCGGGCGCACAACAAAAGTGACGCTGCCCAAGATCGAAGGGTGGGCGCTCGACCGCGTGCGCAAGGCGCTGCACGTGCGCAGCCTGGTCGATTCGTTCTGACGAAGCTACACTTCAAACAAAAGGAGACAAGAAATGGGCAAACGCATCCTGATGATCCTCGGCGGCACGTGGCACGACTTTGAGGGGTTTGCCGCCGCGACGACGCCCGTGCTCGAAAGCGCGGGCCACCAGGTCACGGCGACCTACGATCTGGAAACCCTCACGCAACTGGACGCAGGCGGCCACGACCTCGTCCTGCTCAACACCTGCATCGGAGAGGTGCGCGACGACGGCGGCCCGACAGCGCCCGGCCTCACCGACGCCCAGGCCGAAAGCCTGGCAAGTTGGGTGCGCGGCGGAGGGGGGCTGCTGAGCCTCCACGCCGCCACCGTCGCCAGCCAAACAAGCCCCGTGCTGCACGCGCTCCAGGGCGGCGTGTTCGTCACCCACCCACCCCAGTTCAGCTTCACCGTCTACCCGCTGTACGGGGAACACCCCATCACCGCCGGGGTCACGGCCTTTGCCGTCCACGACGAGTTCTACGTGCAGGCGTACGACCCGTCCGTCGAGATTCACATGGTCGCCCTCGACCGGGGTGTGGCGCACCCGATGGTCTGGAGCAAGAGCGAGGAGAAAGGGCGCGTAGCCCACATCGCGATGGGCCACGACCTGGGAGTGTGGAGCCTCGAACCCTACCAGCGGTTGGTGCTGCAAGCCATCGCGTGGCTGACGGCCTGAACACGAACCACACGAGAAAACACGAAACGCGCGAAGGGCTTTCGCGCGTTTTTGTGGCTTCGTGCTTCAAAGCATCAGGTTTTTGTTCCTCCAGCTTAACTCACTGACTCGCCGGCTACCATTGATTCCCAATCGCTTCATTTATCTCACTTCTATCTCGGCGATGACGAGCACGTCGTCCGGCTGAGACTGACCGTCCACGAACACCGGCAGCCGCTCGCCGGTAGACGGATCGTACAGCCCCACCCCGACCCTGCTGCTGCCCACGGCAGCGTCGGGACTGATCGCGATCACGTGCGAGTCGGCCACGACCTCGCCGGGCAGCCAGCTCTCGGTCGGAAAAGCGCCGTTCCCCGGCGGGCTATCGTGCTGCCCCAAGATACTCACACCGGCGGAATCGTAGAGGTGCACGAAAACCTTGTAAGCCCCTCCCACCTCGCCCAGCGCCTGCCAGTATAGGACGACCTCTATCTGGCCCCCGGGATTGGGAGCGGTCTCCAACAGATCAAAGCCCAGCAGCCGGATGCGGGAGCCAAAGTCGGCGATCAGGGGGTACTGGGGCTCAGGCAGATCGAAATAGTGCGCCCGGCCAGAGATCTCGCGCGCGCCCAGCAGGATAGGATCGCCTACCACCTGCCCGGTCGCATCGTCCGACACGATCAGGTAGAGATCAAACGCCCCGCTCTCCAGATCGGCGGGTATCCGCAACCTGTACAACATGTTCACGGGCTCGCCGCTCACCCACCGGCTGGTCGGATGCCGGTCGGAACCCACGAGCCCTTCGACCGAGGCGACGACGCGACCACCGCCCCGCAGCTCCAGGCGCGCGACGTAATCAGCAGCGGGCGCGCGCATCGCCTGCCACCGCAGATCGACCTCCAGCGTGCTGCCCGGCGAATCACCGAAAAGCAAGAAGTGGCCGACGAGCGCCAGGTCCTGATTAAAGGTCGGCGCGCCCTCCTTCCACTTGGGCTTGATGCTGGCCGTCCCCTCGACCTCGACCGGGCCGACGAGAAGCTGCCCGCCGGCGCCCTCTCTATCGGTGAAGCCGATCTCCCCCACGCTGGTGAACAGGCCGATCTGAAAATACGTCGTCTGCGGCGGGACGTAGGGCTGCACGGGCACCATGTAGCGCTGGGCCACCACGTCCCCCTCGGTCCAGTCCCACGCGGGATAGACGTTGTAACTATCCGCCTTGTCCGCGCAGCGCCCCGACGTCACATCCTGCAAGCACGCGTAGTCAAACGGCAGATCGGACGTATCGACCTGCACATCGGGCGGCACGCGCCAGTAGACGACGACGGGCACCTCCGTCTGGCGCTGGACCCGCGCCGGCGCATCGACGCCCAGAATCTCCCGGTTGTGGAGGAAGCGGCCGCGCACCGCGCCCGCAAACTGCCACGGCACGTCGTACAGCGCCTCGCCGGGGATGCGATAGACCCACAGCTGCTGCTGCCCGGACCCATCGTCCTCCCCGTCGATCAGGTAATCGCTCAACACAGCCTGGGCCTCGGGATTAGGCGGGCACGACTTGGTAAAGAGCATCAGGACGTCCTGCCCGGCCCAGCCTGAAGGCCAGACCGTCACATCGTTGCCGTCGAAAAAGCGCGCCGGGCCGGCATAGTCCGACTGGAGCTGGATCAGCACGCGCCCCAGGTCGCCGGGATACTCGGTCGAAATCCAGACCGGTGTATCGGGAAGCTCATACGCGTTCAGATAGTTGGCGGCGGCGGCCACGTCCGCCTCGTAAACTTTCAGCACCTCCGGATGCGTGGGCCAATCGATAAAGTAGTCGTGCCACGTATCGGCGCCGACGAACCCCAGGCCGACGATGACGACGAGCGGCAGCGCCAGCCGGGCGATGAGCGCCCGGCTGGCGAAACGCCGCACCCACTGCGCCACCCGCTCCCACGCGAAATCCGCACCGATGGCGGGCATCAGGTAGATGGGCGTCAACGCGCCGACCGAGCGCCAGAAGGAGGGCGCGCCGGTGGCAAGCACGTTGGGCAGAAGCATCACCGGCAGCCACACGAGCATCAACGTGTAAGCCGGCCGCCGCAGCCGCCACAGGGACACGAGGAGACCCAGGTAGAAGAACGCGCCCGTGACGGCGTCGAAAACCGGCCGTTCGGAGGGGTTGTAGCGCCACCCGTCGTCCCCCTTGAACGTGAACATGCCCAGCGTGGCCTTTAGGGCCTCCAAGATGGGTTCGGGGTTCCCCGCTAGGAGCTCGTTTACCTCCGCATCGGTCTCTCTCACCCGGTGGCTAAACACGTCAAAATGGTTTACCGCGTAGAGCGCCAGGGGCACTAAAACCAGGGCTGCGACGACGCCGACCAGCACCAAGCGGCCCCAGTTGGCGCGCAGCAGGTGGCGCCCGTTGAGCAAGGCCACCAGCAGCCAGCCGATCACGACCGCCGGGAACACGCGGCTGGCCGTGTACGTATACTGGGTCAACCCGAGGAACACGCCGGCCGCCAGGGACCAGCGAATGCTGCGGGCCTCCAGGGCTCTCCAAAGGGCGTACACGGCGACGATCTGGAAGAGAGGCTGCAGCACCGCCCGCAGCGCCACACGGCTGAGAAAAACGGGCCACAGGGAGACCGCCACCAGCGCCGCCGCCAGGATGGCAACCCGAAACCTGAACAGCCTCCTGGCAAGCGCCCACGTCATCGCCACGGTGAGCACGCCGCACGCGACGGAGGGCAGCCGCACGGTCCAGCGCGTGGCGCCCAGCGCCTTGGTCGTCAGCGCGATCAAATAGATCAGCGTCGTCTCGCTGCCATAGTTGGTGGGGACGAAAACGGAGAACGGCCTGCTCCACGCCCGCAGCCCGTCCCAGGCGTTGAACATCTCGTCGCCATCTAACCCCGGCGGAACGCCCGCCAGGTTGTACGTGCGAAAGACCAACGCCACGAGGATTACCAGCGCCACCAGCAGGCTGCGGTGCAGGCGCGTGGATGATTTTTGGGAATCAGATGGCAATGCCATGGACTTTTTTTTTCAAAACCACAGAGGCACAGAGAACACAGAGAGAAAATCTAAAGCTCCAGCGCTCTCCGTGTCTCCGTGGTAAAACTCTTACAGATAAAAGATTCAAGCCTGAGCGATTATACCCGCTTTGCAGGTAAGCGTCAAAACACGAAAGCGCGCGAAAACCTTTCGAGCTTTCGCGCGCTTTCGTGGCTTCGTGCTTCAAGACACCGGGTTGCAGCAAACAGCGCCGCAACCCACCAGCTCACTCCTCAAGCTCCTCCGGATCGATCCATAGGAAACGCTCCAGCGGCACGCCGACGGGCGCCAGCACGTACCCCTTGACGTGTGGCTTGACCAACATGTACGAGAGACTGTGGATCGTGAACAGCACCGGTGCGTCCTCGACGATCATCCGCTCCGCCTGCTGGTACATCTCCATCCGCCTGCCGACGTCCTGCTCGACCCGCGCCTGCTCCAGCAGCGCATCCAGCTCCAGGTTTGCATAGTGCCCCTCGTTCTGCATCGATTCGGAGTGGAACAGCACGTCGGCAAAGTTCTCCGGGTCGGGATAGTCGGCGCACCAACCGCCATCAAAGATCTGACCGTGATAGCCTGCGTCGATCTTGTCCTGATACTTGTCCGGCTCCAGGAACTCGACCGTGATCGTGACACCCAGATTCCGCTCCCACATCTCGGCCAGGGGATTCCCCGAATAACTGCCATAGCCGCCGTTGGTATAGACGATGGGGGGCAGCAGTCCCTCCGGCCCGCCATATTTTGACTCGGCCAGGAGCTGGCGCGCGCCCTCGGGATCGTAGGGCAGCCCTGCGAGATCGGCGTTGTAGCCGGGCAGGCCGGGCGGATAAGGCCCGCGCGCCGGGAGAGGAACGCCGTCCGCCAAAACGTCGACGAACCACTGCCGATCAAAGGCCATCGTGAAAGCCTGCCGCACCCTGGGGTCGTCGAACGGCGGCTGCTCGACGTCAAAGACGATGAAACCCGTACAGAGATTGACCGACGTCAACAGATCGGCGTGCAGCGGATCGTCGGGATCGAGCACGCGCTGAACGTCCGAGTAACCGACGCCGGTAACGTCGACATCGCCCATCTCGTACATGCGCATCGACGCCCCGGCATACAGCTTTACGACGACGTAAGGGATAGCCGGAGGCCCCAGATGGTAACCCTCGTTCCGCTCGTACAGCTTTAGCTCGAAGCGGTCCCAGCGCACCAAGCGGTATGGCCCGGTGCCGTTGGGCGTGCGATACCACTCGGTATCCCATTCGTGGCCAGGGGCAGAAGATGATTCCCCCGCACAAAATCAAAAGCAGCGCATGGCGTCGCGCACATAGATGCCCCGAATGCACCCCGTGCCCCAACCAACAAAAAGGCCCACTCTCAAGAGTGGGCCAGCGTGCTTGCATCCGGCTGCTACGGTCGTATCGTCGCGTCGGCAGGCATGCCCGGCTTGAGCTTGAGGTCAGGATTGGGGATGGACACCTTGACCGCAAAGACCAGGTTGACGCGCTCTTCCTGCGTCTGCACGTTGCGCGGCGTGAACTCGGCCTCGCCCGCGATGTTCGCCACGCGCCCTTCGAACACCTGAGCCGGGAAGGAATCTACCTGCACCTCCACTCCCTGTCCCAGCCGCACCTGCCCGACGCGGTTCTCCGGGATGTAGATCACCAGCGTCACCTCATCCAGGTTGGCGATCGTCAAAAGCGGCGACCCCGCCGTAGCGGTCTCCCCGACCTGCGCGCTGCGGCTGGTGACGATGCCGTCCATCGGCGCGACCAGGGTGAGCCGGGCGATCTGGACATCGACCATGCGCACGGCTGCCTCGGCCTGCCGCACCTGAGCCTCGGCCATCGACACCTCTCCTGCTGTCGGGCCAGCCTCCAGTTCGGCCAACGTCGCCTGCGCGGCAGCCACCTGGGCCTCGGCAAGCCCGTGCTTCACCTCCGCCGCGTGGAGCTGTGCCTCCAACTCCAGCGGGTTGGCGCGGATGTCCAGCAGCGCGTTCAGGTATCGCTGGGCTCCCAACAACTCGGCCTGGGCCTGGACCAGCGCGGCCTGAGCCGCTTGCAACTGGAGATCCGACGCGCGCTCCGTATCCCCGCCCGCCCCGATGTAAAGGCCATGCCACAGCTCGGCCTCCTGCAAATTCGCCTTGGCCATTTCCACACCCTGCTCGGCCAGACGCACCTGCGTGCGGGCGCCGTCGATCTCGGCATCGAGGGCCAGCGGGTTGCTGATCACCTCTTGGGCAAGAACGACGGCCTGAGCTGCGCCATCCCGTTCGGCCTCCGCCTGGGCCAGCGCCGCCCGTGCGGCAGCGATCGCCTCCGGGCGCGCGCCGGCCGTCACGCGGGCCAGGTTCGCCTGAGCCGCCGCCAATCCAGCCTCGGCCTGCAAGCGCTGGCTCTGCAACACCGCATCGTCGAGACGCACCAAAACGTCACCCTTCGCGACCCGATCCCCACGCTCCACCAGCATCTCGGCTACGCGCCCTGCCACCTCCGGCGCGACGATCACCTCTTCGCCCTCGATGAAGCCAGAGGCGACGAGGGTGCCATCGTCTTGGCCATTGCCGCAGCCAGCAAGAAGCGCGGCCAATACTAAGCCTCCTAGCCAAAACCTGAGATTTGAGATTTGAGATTTGAGATTTTGGATTTGCATCCTACTGCTCCTCCGCCAGAATCACCGCGTCGGCAGGCAGGCCCGGTTTGAGCGCGTGATCGGGATTGGGAATGCGTACCTCAACGGCAAAGACCATGTTCACGCGCTCCTCCTGCGTCTGCACGTTGCGCGGGGTGAACTCGGCCTCGTCGGCGATAGCCAACACCTCACCCGTAAACGTCCGTCCGGGAAAACTGTCCACGCCGACCGCCACCTCCTGCCCGATATCCACGAACCCCAGCTTGTTCTCCGGTACGTAAACTGTCAGGGTCACCTGATCCAGGTCTCCCAACGTGAGCAAGGTGCCCCCCGGCGCAGCCAACTCCCCCTCGCGGATGCTGACCTCCAGAACCACACCGCCGACCGGGGCGATGATCGTCTGCTTGCCACGCAGGACGGTCAACGCCTCGACCGCAGCCTGCGCCTGCTCGACCTGCGCCTCGGCGATGGCAATCTCCTCCGCCGTAGCCCCTGCCTCCAGCGCGTCCAACTGCGCCTGGGCCATCCCGACGGCTGCCTCGGCGGCCTTGTACTGCGCCTCCGCCGCAGCGATCTGGGCATTCAGTTCCTGGGGGTTATCCCGTATCGCACGCAAGGCACGCAGCGCTGCACGCGCTCCGTCCAGGCCTGCCTGGGCCGTATTGACCCCCACCCAGGACTTCCAGTAGGAGTTGGGGATGAGATGGAAGCCCATAGGCAATCCCGGCCGATACTCCGGGGGAATGTCGTTCAACTTGTCCAGCGCATCGCCATAGCTATCGTAAGCAATCTCGGCCATGTCCTTGTATGCAACAGCCTGGTCCAATGCCGCCTCGGCAGCGGCGACCTGAGCCTCAGCCTGGGCGATCTGCGCGTCCAACCGCTGGGGATTATCGCGCAGGGCAATCAGGTCCTGCCAGCCCTGGTAAGCGCCATCGCGGCCCGCCTGCGCCTGGGCCAGATCGGCCTCCGCCTTCTGCACCTGCTCCGGGCTTGCCCCGGCCTGCGCCTGGGCAAGCTGCGCCTGGGCCATGTCCAGACCCGCCTGCGCCGCCTCGATCTGCGCCTCCAGCAGCGTCCCGTCCAGCCGCGCCAGCACCTGCCCGGCCTCGACGTCGCCCCCTTCCTCAACCAGCAGCTCGAGCACGCGCCCGCCCAACTCTGGCGCGACGGCAACCTCCTCGGCCTCGATAAAACCCGACGCCACCAGGTCACCCGCCTCGGATTGGACCGGGACCGGATTCACCACAAAGAAATAGATGCCCGCTGTGGCTGCTCCGATGATGATCACCACACCTACGACAATGCCTATCAAAATCTTTCTTTTCATACTCTTTACTCCTAACCGTTCACGTGATTCCGTACGCTGGAGATAAAGACGTCCTCCAGCGACGGTGCGATAACATCCATTGTATGCACCTCTATCCCGGATCCCGCCAGCGCCTGCGCGATGCGCGGCTTGTACTCGGCGATCCTCTCGGCCACCGCGTGAATCTGTGCGCCGTACAGGGCCACTTCCTCGAAAAGACCCATCTCGCGCAAAACGCCGATGGCCACGTCCGGTTGCGTGCAGTCGATCTCGAGCACCTGGCCGCGCATCCGATCCAACTTGATGTCCTCCGGCGCGCCCTCGGCGATAATGCGTCCGCCGTGGATAAAGGCCAGGTCCTGGCAGTGCTCCGCCTCGTCCATATAGTGGGTGGTGACGAAAATCGTCGTCCCACCTTCAGCCAGCTCGTACAGCAGATCCCAGAAAGCGCGCCGCGAGATGGGGTCCACCCCCGCCGTCGGCTCGTCGAGAAACAGCATCTTCGGCTCGTGCAGGATGGCCGCGCCCAGCGCCAGGCGCTGCTTCCAGCCGCCGGAGAGGTTGCGCGTCAGCTCCCGCTCGCGCCCCTCCAAGCCCGCCATCTGGATCGCGAACCGCTTGCGCTCGCGCAGCCGCTGCCCGCGCACGCCGTAGGTGCGCCCGTAAAAATCCAGGTTCTCGCCCACCGTCAGATCGTGGTAGAGGCTAAAGCGCTGCGACATGTAGCCAATGTTCTTGCGCACGTCCTCCGCCTGCTTGACGATATCGTATCCCAGCACGGTGGCATAGCCCGACGTGGGCCGCAGCAGTCCCAGCAGCATACGGATCGTCGTCGTCTTGCCCGCTCCGTTGGGTCCCAAGAAACCGAAAATCTCACCGCGCTTGATGTGGAACGTCACCCCGTCCACGGCGACAAAGTCACCAAAACGTTTTGTCAGATCAACTACTTCAACTGCATAATCACTCATACACCCACACTCCCACACAACGCATCACGTATTGCGTATTTCGTATCACGTATTCTCCTCCGATCGCTTTCGGATCAACGAGATGAACGCCTCCTCCATCCGCGGGCGTGTCCGGCGCAGCCCTTCGGCGGCAATGCCAGCCCCGGCCAGCGCAGCCTCCATCTCCTGAGCGCGCTGCGCCGCGTCGTCCACGAACACGTGCAGCAGGTCGCCGTAGGTCTGCACCTCCAGCACGCCGGGAAGATCGGCGATAAGCTGAGCCGCCTCCCGTAGCCCGTCGGGCCGCAGCTCCAGCAACTGGCCCTCTACTAGCCCCTTGATCCGCTCCGGCGTGTCGCAGACGACGATGCTGCCATCGAACATCAGGCTCACCCGCGAGCAGCGCTCCGCCTCGTCCATGTACGGCGTGCTGACGAAAAGCGTCACCCCCTCGATGTGCAGCTCGGTCAGGATGTCCCAGAACTCGCGCCGCGAGACCGGATCGACGCCCGTGGTCGGCTCGTCGAGAAAGATGATCTCCGGTTGGTGGATCAGCGTGCAGGCCAGCGCCAGCTTTTTCTGCATGCCGCCGGAAAGGTGCGCCGCCCGCCGTCCCTTGAAGCGCGTCAGCCGCGCGAACTCGAGCAGCCGCTCGATGCGCTCCTGCCGCTCCTTGCGCCCCACCTCGAAAATATCGGCGAAAAAGGTCAGGTTTTCCAGGACCGTCAGGTCGCCGTAGAGGGAGAACTGCTGCGCCATGTAGCCGATGCGCTTTTTGATCTCCTCCGGCTCCTTTCTGGTATCGAAACCCGCCACGCGGGCGCTGCCCTCAGTGGGGTCCATGATCGCGCACAGCATGCGGATCGCCGTCGTCTTGCCCGCTCCATCAGGCCCCAGCAGGCCAAATATCTCGCCCTTGCGGACGCTCAGGTCGAGCCCCGCAACGGCGGTCACCTTCTTGAACCGCTTGGTCAGACCTTGCGTTTCAATAACAGGCCCATTTACTTGCCCACTTGCAAACTTGCCAACTTGAGATTGGAGATTTGAGATTTGAGATTGATTGTTTTCCATTTCACTCAGACCATTCTTCGTTTGAGCGCCCACGCGCTGGCGGCAAAGAGCGCCACGCTCATCCCCGCCAGCGGCAGCAACTGCGGCGCCAGCTCGTAGAACCCCGCTCCCTTGGCAAAGAGCTGCCGCGTGATATCGATAAAATACCGCAGCGGCACGAACGCCGACGCCGTCTGCACCAGCGGCGGCATCATGTCCACCGGCGTGAAGAACCCCGCCAGCGTGCTGCTCATCGTCACCAGCAGGAATATCGCCGGGAGCGCCTGCGACTGGCTGCCCGCCAGCACCGAGATCAAGATCCCCACCCCCATCTCTGCCAGCAGGTAGACGGCCATCAACCCGGCGTACAGCGCCAGCGACCCTCGGATCGGCACGTTAAAGACCTGCGTGGTGATCAGCAGCATCACGACCAGCTCGGCGTAGGCGATGACGATCACGGGAATCAGTTTGCCCACGATCAACTCGATTGGCCGGATCGGCGCCACCATCAACTGCTCCAGCGTGCCCCGCTCCCGCTCACGCACGACGCAGATGGCCGTGATCGCCAGGACGACCAAAGACATCATCGCCCCCAGGAGGGCGGGAATGTAAAAGTTCTCGCGGCGCAGCTCCTGGTTGTACCAGATGCGCGTTTCGGCGCTGACGGGTGCCGCCAACCCATCGAAGGCCTGCCCCGTGAAACGGCCCACCACCCCTTCGGCGTAGGCGGCGGCGTAGCTGGCCACGGCGGTGTTGCTGCCGTCGATGATGGCCGCAATGGCGACATCGCCACTGGCGCGCTCGAACCCCTGCGGGATGAGGAAGACAGCGCTGACCACTCCCCCGTCCAGCAACCGCTCCGCCTGCGCGCTCGTCTCCGGCAGCGCCACCACCTCAAAACTGCGCGCCTGGTGCACGGCCTGGATCAGGCGGCGGCTGGCCGCGCTGTTGTCGCCGTCGACCACGGCAGCGGGCAGGTCGTTGATCCCCCCGGCGGTGGCGTAGCCCAGCACGAACATCTCCAGAACCGGCAGGATGAGGATGAACGACACGACCCCGGCATGCCGCCACAGCTCGAGTATCTCCTTACTTGCGATCTGCACGATGCGGTGAAGCGTGTCCATCGCCCTTCACCCCAGCTTTTTGCGGAAGCGTGCGTAGGCCAACACGCTCGTCAAGGCGCCCATCGCCAACAACGCGGACACGTTGGGCCACAGGGCCTCCCATCCGACGCCCTTGAGGAAAATCCCACGCGCGATAGCAGTGAAGTGGGTCGCCGGCAAAGAGGCCGAAAGCCACTGAAGCCACTGCGGCATGCTCGCCACCGGGAAGAAAATATTGGAAAGGTACGTCGGCGCGATGCCGAACAGCTCGAAGGTGATGATCGCCGCCCCGTGCTGGGAGCGCGAGAACTGGGCGATTAGGACCCCGCTGCTGGCCGTGGCAAAGATGTAAACGCATCCCAGAATCACAAACAGACCCAGCCCGCCCCGCAGCGGCACGCCAAAGGCCAAACGGGCGATGGCGGTAAAGATGCCGATATCCAGCAGGCCGACGAGCACATACGGAAACACGCGCCCCAGCAACAGGGGCCAGCGTCCCAGCGGCGTGCTGGCCACCACCTCGAAACTGCCCCGCTCTCGCTCGCGGGCAAAGGCCGCCGACGCCCCCACCGCTGGCACGATCAGGACGATGCCCATCAACCCCGGCACCACGCCCAAGATCGTCTTCAGATCAGCGTTGTACTGAACACGCGGGCGGAAGCCCAGCACGTCGAGGGCCGCGACGCCCTGCCTTTCCGCCACCTCCACGGCCAACTGGCGCGAGGCGCTGCCCGCGATGGCCGAGACGTGGCTTTCCGCCAACACGGCCACTCCCGGCTCGCTGCCGTCGATAAGCACCTGCACCCGCGCCGCCTCGCCCCGGTCGATGGATCGGCTGTAGCCAGCCGGTATGATAACGGCCACCCTGGCCGAGCCATCCTGCAGGCCTTGCTCCGCCTCACTGCGGCGAGTTGCCAGCTCCAGGTCGAAAAAGCGATCGTTTGCCAGCGCTTGTACAAACCGGCGTCCGTGCCGTCCCGCGTCGAGGTTAACCACCAGCGTCCGCACGCCCTCGATGTCGGTGGAGAGCGTGTAGGCCAACGTCACCAACGTGCTCACCCCACCCACCGTCAGCAGCAGCAGGTACACCTTATCGCGCAGGATCAGGGTGATCTCGTTGCGCACCACCGCCAGGAAGGCTTTCACGATTCGCCGCCTCCCGACTCGACCAACAGCCCGTCAAAGACCAGTTGCTGCGTCTTTTCAATGACCAGGCCGGGGTCCACCGTATCCCTGCCGAGGATTGAAGCGAGCAGCGTCGCACCATCCAGTACGACGAACGGCAACGCCGACAGCGTCTGCACGTCGATCGATTTGAACTCCCCGCTGGCGATCCCGTCCTCCAGGATGGTCACGTAAGAGTGCTGCATCGTCTCGAAAAGCGCCCGAAAGCGCTCGGTAGCCTTGGGACTGCGCAGCGCGTAGGCCCAGAACTCGACCAGCACCGGCGCCAACTCCTCGTCAGTCCGGAAGAAGGCCATCGCCAGGTGGCTCATCGCCGACATCTTGTCGGCTGCCGATGTCTTTTCGCTGGCACTCGGCGACTCGTCCTCGGCGAACAAGCCCTTGATGCCGGCCTCCATCAGGTCGGCCCACGTGAAGCACAGGGCCAGAAATAGGTCGTCCTTGCTCGCAAAGTAGTGATACAGCGTGCCCTGGCTCACGCCCGCAACCTGGGCGATATCCGACATGCGCGTGTCGTGAAATCCTCTTTCGGCAAAGACCTGGTGCGCCGCGTCGAGAATCTCGCGCCTGCGCGTCCGGCGAATCCTTTCGTTCTGTTCCTTGGTGCGTGGGGACATTGCGCCTCCTTTTTGATTGACTGTCCAGTCAATCAAAAGTATACCACAGAACCAATCCCCATGCAATGGTACCGCAAGTCACAAAACGTATGCTGTTTTAAAAGTGCAAATCTCAATCCAACCGCTTGCGCAAGCGCACAGCAGCAAGCGCGTACAGGATGCACCCCAACCCCACCAACGCCGCCACCTGCGGCCACAGGTCGGCCAGGCCCGATCCGCGCAGCATGATGTGACGCACGATGACGGCAAAGTGCGTGTTCGGCGCCAATTGCGCCACCATCCGGACGATAGCGGGCATGTTCTCCACCGGCAGTATCTGGCCGGAAAGCACGCTCTCGAGCATCAACCAGAAAAACGCGGCCAGCAAAGCCTGTCCCTGCGTCCGGACCACGGCCGAGACGAACAACCCCCACCCCATTTCGACAAAGATGTAAAAGATCGTCAGCGCCATCAGGAGAGCCAGCGAGCCCCGAAACGGCACACCCAGGTAAAGCGTGATCAAAGCCAGTGACTCCAGGAACCCGATGAAAGCGATCACGGCCGCCACGATGCCCTTACCCGAGAGCAACTCGATCGACCGCATCGGCGTCACAAAGAGCTGCTCCAGCGTACCTCGCTCTCGCTCCCGCACGATGGCGACCGCCGGGAGAAGCATCGCTAGCATGGCTACTGCAGCAGCCATCTCAGCCGGGAGCTGAAAGGTCTCCTTGCGCATCTCCTCGTTGAACCAGATGCGCGAGCGCGGGTCGACAGACGCCAGCGAGCCGACCTCCACCCCCAACAACCGCTGGCCGTACACACAAGATGCGCCCTCCAGATAAGCTCCGGCCAACAAAGCGGTCGTGGTCTCGCTGCCGTCCTGCAACACCTGCACTGCCGCCCTCCGCCCACCGGCCAAGTCAGCGCCAAAGTCCGGCGGGATGACCAACCCGATCTTCACTGTGCCATGTTCCAGCAGCGCTTCCAGCTCGGCCTGGCTGCCCACGTAAGTATCTGGGGCAAAGAGACGCGAGCCGCGCAGCATCTCTACCAACCGGCGGCTGGTTGGGCTCTGATCTTGATCACAGACCGCCGTTGGAATGTCCAAGATCTGCGCCGAGACCGCCTCGGCAGCTCCCAACATGTTCAGGACCGGAAAGGCCAGGATGAACAGCAACAGCAGCTTGTAGCGCCAGAACTGAAGCACCTCTTTCCAGACCATGTTCCAAACCCGGATGAACATGCTAAACCACCTTCTTCCTAAAGCGCCACAGCGCCAGACCGTTCAAAAGCAGCGCCAAAGCGAGCAAAAAGAGCCCGTGGAACACCAGCTCCTGCACCCCTACCCCTTTGAGAAAGATACCGCGCGCGATGATGATATAGTGCGTGGCCGGCCAGATCATCGCCTGCATCTGGGCGTCGGGCGGCAGTGTATACAGCGGCGCGACCAGCCCTGACTGGGTCAGAGGCATCATAAACATCAGCCCGCCCACGATCAAGGCCGCCATCTGCGTGCGCAGCACGCTCGAGATCAGCAGCCCGATTCCCAGGTTCGCCATCAAGAACAACGTCGAGAGAAACACTAGATCTGCCAGATGGCCACGAAAGGGCACTCCAAAGAAGAACACGCCGGTGCCGGCGAGAACCAAAATATCCAGCAGGCCGATAATCAGGTAGGGCGCCGCCTTGCCCGCCAGAAACTGGACGCGCCGGATTGGCGTGCTGACCAAGCTTTCCAAGCTACCCTGCTCCCGCTCGCGCACCAGCGACAATGCCGCAGAAAGCGCCGGAAAGGCCAGGACGATGGCGATCAGCCCCGGCAGGAAGGCGTTGATCTCCCGCAGCTCGGGATTGTAGAGCGTCCTGACCCGGAATTCGAAGAACGATGCGCCGTCGGTATCCATTCCCGCCCGCGACAGCCGCCGTTCCAGCAGATCGACCGAGTAACCACTTGAAAGCGCCTCGGCGTTGCCCGCGATCTGCAGGGCGATGTTGGGCTCGGTGCCATCGGCGACGATCTGCACAGGTGCCAATTTCCCCCGCTGCAGCGACTCGGCAAAGCCGGCGGGGATAACGATGGCCCCCTTCACCCTGTCGGCGCGCACCCACTCGACCGCCTCCTCTTGGCTGCGCGCCCAGTAGCGCACGTCGAAGAACGCGTCGTTGACAAAACGCTGCACGTAAGCGCGCGATTGGGGCGTGCGGTCACCGTCCATCACCGCGATAGGGATGTGCTCGATGTCGGCAGAGACGGCGTACGCAAGCAAGACCATCAGCACCACCGTGCCCAGGGTCGTGCCGGCCAGCGCCCACGGATCGCGCAGCACGTGCCGGAACTCTTTGCGCACCACGGCCAGAAAGCCGTTCATCTCACCTCACCCCTGTCCTGCTGACACGTCCCCCAGGCCGTTTAGGAAAAAGTCCACCATTGCCTCCAGCAGGGTATCGCTCTGCCATTCCGCCTGGATCAAGGGATCGCCCAACACGTAGAAGCCAAGCAGCCCCAGTTCGAAGGCGAACAAGAAACGCGCCACCAGCGGCGCGTCGACGGGCCGCACCTCTCCGCGCGCGATGCGAGCCTGCAGATGCTGCGCCAGCACTCCCATCGCTGGCTCGAGCAGCTCCCTGTAATAGCGCGCGGCAAATTCCTGATTGACCAGAACCTCTGCCGTGACTGCCTGGAGCATCGGCAGGTGGTTGTTCTCCAGCACAAACGCATGGCGCATGTGAAACATGGCGTTGAGAAAGTCGCGCGGCGGCACTGCCAGCACCTGCTCGATCATGTCGGGCTTGATCACCAGAGCCAAGGACTGTGACTCGGCCAGGCGGCCGACGATGTCGATCAGCAGGTCCTCTTTAGCCTGGAAGTAGTTGTAGATCGTCCCCTCCGAGATGTCGGCCCGATCGGCGATTTCTTTGGTCGTCGCGCGGGCAAAACCCTTCTCGGCGAACACCTCAGCTGCGGCATCCAGAATCTGGTTCCGGCGCGCAGCAGCGCGCCTTTCGCGGCGTTCCTCGGCCTTCTTGTGGCTCATATTACCTCCAGTATAAGTGAGTACTCACTTTTTGAGTAATCACTCATATTTTAACATGAGCTACACCGCTTGTCAAGCCCCTTATGCGATTTTTAAGGTTCTGGTAACTACCCAGCCTTGCTTCGCAGCTGCCTTTCGCGTGTGAAAAGAGAGGGGGCGGGGG
>JAFGED010000475.1 GCA_016931785.1 Anaerolineae bacterium | reverse complement strand
TTTAGGTAGCGGGGGCTGGATTCGAACCAGCGACCTCCGGGTTATGAGCCCGACGAGCTGCCTCTGCTCTACCCCGCAATGCGGTGCGTTTTTCAACGCGGGCGCATTATACAACAACCGGCGAATTGCGTCAAGGACTGCTTTGCCTTGGAGTGCATTTCACTTTTGGGACAATGCGCCGTTTCTTTTCCAGAATCTACTGCTTTCCCAAGGGAAAATTCGGCGAACTGAATTTTCGAAGGCGTATTTCAGTGTTTTTGAGCAAGAGCGACGTCGTGGTTGCAAGCTCACATGCAGTGGTCCGATTGCCCCAGAACTGAAATGCGCCCTTTGTCTCTGCTATAGCATTGTGCTATACTTGCGGGCGAAAAGCGATGTCAGTCGCGTGCTATGGTAGTGAAGGAGGCGATGATGGAGAGCCCGCTATACGATGCTGTATGTGAGTATTTCCAGCAGGCCGACGAGCGGATCGTCTTCCGTGCTTTGCCCCGCCAGGTCGCTGGTGCGCTGGGGCTTGAGCTGCGTCCCACGCTGGAGGCGCTGGTGGCTGCGATGTTTGATGGCGACGCGACCCTGCACTGGGAGATCGTCTGCCCAACTTGTGGGGGACGTGGAGAGAAACACGATTGGCTGCGCCACGCCCAACACGAGGCTTTTTGCGAAAATTGTCAAATGGCTTTTACCGTTCACCTGGATGGAGAATCTCAGGCGACTTTTTCCCCACACCCTACGCTGCGCGAGCTTGGCCCGGAGGCTGATGATACTGAGTTCCAGCGCCAGCTCCACGAGCGGTACCCGCCGACGACCGTTCACGAGTTGCTGACGATCCAGTCCTTCCGCGATTGGGCGCGCGAGCAGCCTCTGCCGGAAGACGAGCATCTCGAGGTGAGCTGCATGGTGATTTGGTTTTCCGACCTGGCGGGCAGCACGGCGTTTTACGAAAGGATCGGCGATCCTCGGGGTTTCCACTTGGTGCACGGTCATTTTGAGATCCTCTTTGGGGCCATCCACGGCTCAGAAGGGGCGGTCGTCAAGACGACGGGCGACGGCGTGATGGCCGTTTTTCTCTCCGGTAGACGCGCACTGGAGGCAGCCCTGGCTGCACATCGGGCGGTGGCGAATTTTAATCGCGATCAGGCGTTGCCCGAAGACAAGCGCTTGAGCCTCAAGGTGGGTATCCACGCTGGCCCTGCTATCGCCGTCACCCTCAACGAGAGCTTGGATTATTTCGGCACCTCGGTCAACCTGGCCTCCCGGCTTGGCGGTCTGGCTCGCGGAGGGGAGGTCGTGCTGACTGAGGCGGTGTTCGGCGAGCCTGGCATAGAGGAACTAGCCGCTGCCTGCGCCGTGGAATCTTTTCATACCTCCGTTCGTGGCTTGAGCCGGCCGCTCACTGCCTATCGTCTATCCATTGCTGGGCCCGATTCACACTAGCGTGGGTAGGAACGGCATACCTATCTCGCCTGTGGGTAAGGCCCGGGATGGGAAGTGTGCTATGCGGATTACCCGTTTAGTCATAGGGTTTGGCCTTTTGACCCTTGTGCTGAGCGGTTGTCTCCCTCGGTCAGTTCGTCGGGTACGCGCTGGCTGCGGACGCTGACTCCCTCGCACATTGCCCGAGTGCGATGTTCTTGATCGGGGCCGGTGCTTATTACCTGGTCTATTGGTCGTTCAGGGCAGGCTTTCTTAACGGGAGGTGCAGCCGATGATGGGAGAAAATGCTCAGATCGTCTTGTACGGAACCATTTGGTGCTCGGGCACGAGGTTTGCCCGCAGCTTTTTGGATGAGCGGCGGATCCCGTACCAATGGGTCGATATCGATCAGGATCCAAAGGCAGCCGCCTGTGTCGAGGAGATCAATAGAGGGTATCGCAGCGTACCGACAATTATCTTCCCCGATGGCTCGATCCTGGTCGAGCCATCGCAGTCCGAGCTGGAGCACAAGTTGCAGACTTTGGAGTAGGAGTTGACCATGAAGAAAGTGAGTGCAGCTGTTCTGTTCGTGCTGTTGCTGAGTTCGTGTGTTTGCCCAAGTCCTCCGGCGCCAACCGCGGTTCCAACCGCGACTAGCGAGCCTATCGCTGCGCCACGGGCAAAGCTGGCGTCGACCAAAATAGCACCATTGCCGACCCGTGCGCCGTCGCCCATGTCGCCTTTGTCTCCTCAGCCTACGCCCGTTCCGGTCAGCCCAGCCCAATACCGCCTGACCTTTGAGGCGACCTGGAGCGCCGCGACCCATCCGACCGACTTTCCGCCCAATCCGCATTTTTCGGGCCTGATCGGGGCCGCCCACCGCCCGGACGTTCGCCTGTGGCAAGTAGGGGAGTTGGCCTCGCCCGGTATCAAGACCATGGCAGAGACGGGAGTCAAAAATCCGCTGAATGGCGAAATCGACGCCTTGATCGCTGCAGGGGATGCCTGCGTCAAGATATCGGGCGAGGGGATCCACCCTTCGCCTGGTACGGTGGCGGTTGTTTTTGAGGTGAACGGGGATTGCCCGGCGATCTCGGTGGCGACGATGATCGCGCCGAGCCCGGACTGGTTCGTCGGGGTTTCGGCGTTGAGCCTCCTCGAAGATGGCGTATGGGTCGATGAGAAGGTCATCGATCTGTTTCCCTACGACGCCGGCACCGATAGCGGCGTCAGCTACACGTCCCCCGATCTGCCGTCCCCAAGGCTGGAGGGGATATTCATGATCGAGGGCGGGCCGCTCCTGGTGGGCGGCAGTGTCCCGCCTCTGGGTACCTTTACCTTCACACGACTGGCAGGTTGAGAGTTTGGACATGTGACCCAGTCTGGGTCGGTGGACGACAAGAGGCAGTGACGAGGTTAGGGGAAACCATAGAGGAATCGTAACTACTCAGCCCAGCTTGGCAGTTGCCCTTCGCGACAAAAAGAGGGAATAAGGTAGGGGGGTGAGAGCGGAAGCCACTCTCCTCCCCTATTTCTCCCCTTTTCGAGCGAGGGTTACTGCTCGGGCGAATAGCCTGTAGTTACAGCGCGGCAGCTATTTTGCCGGAAAGGATGAGGTTGAGCAACGGCATAGGCCTTGAGTTGGCATTGGCCCGCGACGTGGTAAAATAAGCAGTCGAACGTTGTGGAGGAGGTTTCTTGATGCGAACGCTGAACGTCGCCGCCGTTCAGATGGACGCCAACCCGGCCCCGACAGCCGAGCGGTTGGCCCGCGCCGAAAAGCTCGTCGCCGGAGCCGCGCGGGCTGGCGCGCAGTTGATTGCCCTGCCGGAGCTGTTCAACACCGGCTATGCTTACAGCGACGAGAACCATGAGCGGGCTGAACGATTCGACGGCCAAACGGTGACCTGGATGCGCGACACGGCCGCCCACCTTGGTGCGCACCTAGCCGGGTCGTTGATGCTGCTGGAGCATGGCGATATCTACAACGCCCTGCTGCTCTTTGCCCCAGACGGCCGCCTGTGGCGCTACGACAAGAATTGTCCCTGGGGTTGGGAGCGGGGTTATTTTCGTGGTCCGCGTGGCCGCCGCATCGTGGTCGCCGAGACCGATCTGGGGGACTTGGGCTTTCTGACCTGCTGGGACCTGGCCCATCTTGACCTGTGGCGGCAATACGCGGGCCGCGTCGATATGATGGTGATCTGCAGTTGCCCGCCCCAGGTCACCGATCCGACGTACCATTTCCCCAATGGCGATCGAGTGACCGTCGATGACATGGGGCCGATGATGGTTGCTCTCAAAAGGAGCGCGCGTAGGATATTTGGTGATATGCTCAATCAGCAGACGGCCTGGTTGAGGGTTCCAGCGGTGCAAACGGTGGGCTGCGGGCACATCAGGACCGGCGTTCCTAACAGCCGAATGAGTGTGCTGACCTATTCGCTCGCTGCTCCCTGGTTGCTCAAGTACATACCGCAGGCTGATCGGATGGAGATATCTTGTGACCTTGTACAGGGCTGCAAGGTGGTGGGGGCTGGCGGTCAGGTGCTCTCCGAACTATCGCAGGAGGAGGGGGAGGCCTTTGCCTTGTCAGAAGTGTCCCTGACCGATCAAAAGCCCGTTCCTCGCGAACCTCAGCCTGGGCCATTGATCCCCAGGATCGCGTACTTTGTGGCAGATGTTTGGCTGCCGTCTTTGGCACGATCTACGTATCGCAGGGGCTTGCGCCGGATATCGAAAGTGAGGAGGTAAGCAGTGGCAATATATGATATCTCTCTATCAATCTCCGAGTCTCTCGTCGTTTGGCCCGGCGATTCGCCGGTTTGCGTCACCCAGCCTCGCCACATAGATAGGGGGGATCACGCGACTGTCTCGCATCTGGAGATGAGTGCGCACACCGGCACCCACGTAGACGCGCCTGCTCACTTCATACAGGGTGGGGCGGGGGTGGATACGCTCGACCTCAACGCCTTGGTGGGGTTGGCGCTGGTCGCCGAAGCACGGGATGCAGACGCACTCACGGCCGACGTGCTGGCGGAGCTCGCGATCCCCCTAGGCACCGAGCGCGTGCTTTTCCGCACGCGCAACTCCAATCTTTGGGCGCGGGGCCTGCAGGAGTTTGACGAGGATTTCGTCGCCATCACCGAGGACGGCGCGCACTGGCTGATCGAGCGCGGCATTCGACTCGTGGGTATCGATTATCTTTCGGTTGCGCCTTTTAGTGCTTCTATTCCTACGCACCGGATGTTGCTCCAGGCCGGCGTCGTTCTGCTCGAAGGGGTGAACCTGAGCGGCATCAGGCCGGGAATGTACCAACTTGTGTGCCTGCCGCTCAAGATCGAGGGGGCCGATGGCGCGCCCGCGCGGGCAATTCTGATGGATTAGGAGGTGTCTGTGCTTCTAGCAGGAGATGTTGGCGGGACCAAGACCTGCCTGGCAGTGATCTCGCCCGAATCCGGGCCTCGCGCGCTATTGGCGGAGACGACGCTTTCTAGCGGCGATTACCCTAACTTGGAGACGCTCGTGGGCGAATTTCTCTCGAAGGTCGATTTCGAGATATCGCGGGCCAGCTTTGGCGTGGCCGGGCCGGTGGTGGCCGAACGGGCCAAGATCACCAATCTCCCTTGGGAGATGTCCGAGGAACATCTGGAAGGGGCGTTGGGTTTTCCCGTCAGATTGCTCAATGATCTGGAGGCCATCGCTTACGCCGTGCCTTTCTTGGAGTTGGATGACCTGCACACGTTGAACGAGGGAGAGCCTGCCTCTGAGGGGGCTATCGCCATCATCGCGCCGGGTACCGGTTTGGGCGAGGCTTACCTCACCTGGGATGGCTCTCGCTATCGCGCGTATGCCTCTGAAGGAGGACATGCCGACTTTGCCCCGAACAACGCGCTCGAAATTGAGCTGCTGCGCTATTTGCAGGAGCGTTTTGGACACGTCAGTTACGAGCGGGTTTGCTCCGGCCAGGGAATCGCCAATATTTACGCTTTTCTCAAGGACAGCGGCTATAATGAGCCAGCCCGGCTGGCCGAACGGTTGGCCGCCGTCGACGATCCTACGCCCGTTATCGTCGAGGCCGCCCTTGGCAAAAAACCGTGCGAAGCTTGCACCACCGCGCTGGCTTTCTTTGCTTCGTGCCTGGGGGCGGAGGCGGGCAACATGGCGCTCAAGGTGATGGCTACGGGCGGCGTCTATCTGGGCGGCGGCGTCCCTCCGCGCGTTTTGTCTGTGTTGGAGCAGCCGCGATTCATGGAAGCTTTTTGTCACAAGGGCCGCCTGTCTGATTTGATGGTGCGGATGCCCGTGCACGTTATTGTCAATCCATGGGCCGCGCTCCTGGGCGCGGCTTGCCACAGTCTTGAGCTATAGAGGGCTCGGGACTTTTTGGCGGGAGGAATCTTTGAGATGGCAGAGACGCCGGTCAAGGGACGCGTCGAGCCGGTGCGCGTGTACGAGGTGGTTGGGCTTTGTGAGGACGGTGCAGTTTGAGAGCTTGGCCGCGGGGTTACTCCAAGAGCATTATGACGAGAGTCGATCCCTCGCCGGAGATGTTGGAGGCGCAGGTGATGAGGAGTATCTGTTTGCCGGGTCCGGTCCCCCGACTCCAACCGATGCTCTTGTGCTCTGAGCTCTCGTCGGTAAGTTTTTCAATTTGTTTCCAATCGGTGCTTTCTAGTGCTTTTGTGTAGAACGCTCTAACGTCATCCCAGGTGGCGCTGGCTGGCAGGGAGCAGGCTATTGTTTCCAGGGTTATGTCTGTATCGGCAATTTCTGTTTCCATAGCGACGATGACCATGGAGGCCTCGATGCTGTCGGCGGCGTCTATGGGGGTCGCGCCGCCATAGATCGGGATATCGCTTATGCCGACCGGCCCGGCCGTAGCGGTCGGCTCGATCGATTGACTGCAGGCAGTGGCTAGTATCAAGGTCAATGCGCCGAGTGAGACGGCCGTGATTTTGTTGAACTGTTCCATCGGGTTTCCTATCATTGCGTCGATAAGGCCGTGTTCAAAAACACGTTCGTACTTTTTTGGCGAAATCACCCGGGATAATGCGAGAAAACCCCCGAGTTGTTTTTGAACAAAGTGCGACGGTAACTACTCAGCCCTGCTTCGCAGTTGCCTTTCGCGACAAAAAAGAGGAGGAAGGCGGGGGTTCGAAGGCGGCGAAGCCGCCCTCGAACCCCCATCTCTCCCTTTTTTTGAGCTAGGGCCACTGCTCGGGCGAACAGCCTGAGTGGATACGTGCGACGAAAGCATCGCGCGTGTGAATAGAATGATAGCACAGTTTTGATTCTGTGTCGAAAGTGATTCTGGTAAGCGAGCGCTACTTGGAGGAATGTATATGGCGGAAATGCAAAAACACCTAGATCGGCCAGCCAACCTGGGCGATTACCAGGCCGTGGTCGATGCAGCCCTGGCGGAGATGGAGGCGGACGATGTCATAGCCCGCATCTGGGAGCACGACCATACCGTCTGGAAGCCGGAGCCTACAGAGATCACCAACCGGCTGGGGTGGCTGCGCATCGCCGAGGCGATGGTGGAGAACGCGCCGCGCATGCAGGCCCTGGCCGCCCAGGTGCGGGAGGCGGGGTACACCCACGTGCTGCTTTTGGGGATGGGGGGCTCCAGTCTGGCGCCGGAGCTCTTCGGCAAGGTCTTTGGCGTGCGTCCCGACGGCCTATCCCTGGCCGTGCTCGATAGCACCGACCCCGGTGCCGTGCTGGCCCAGGCCGAGCGACTCGACGGTTCGACCGGGCTCACCGCAGGCCCGGCCCACACGCTCTTTGTCGTCGCGACCAAGTCCGGCAGCACGCCAGAGACGCTGTCCTTTTTCAAGTTTTTCTATAACCGGGTGGCCTGCGCGCTCGGGGCGGGTAAGGCTGGCGAGCACTTTGTGGCCATTACCGACCCCGGCAGCAAGCTGGCGGATGCCGCCACGCGTTACGAGTTCCGGGATTGCTTCCTCAACGATCCAAACATCGGCGGGCGGTTCTCGGCTCTATCCACCTTTGGCCTGCTGCCGGCGGTATTGGCGGGGGTGGACGTGAGGTGCTTGCTCGACCGGGCGGTGGCGATGATGCGCGCCTGCGGCCCGAGCGCACCGCTGATGGATAACCCCGGGGCCTGGCTGGGCGCGATCCTGGGCGAGCTGGCCAAGTCCGGGCGCGATAAGGTGACGTTCGCCATCTCGCCCGCCATCGCCAGCTTTGGCGACTGGGTGGAGCAGCTCGTCGCCGAAAGCACCGGCAAGGAGGGGGTGGGCATCCTGCCGGTGGTAGGGGAGCCGTTGGGTACGATTGGCGTCTATGGACCTGACCGGCTCTTTGTCCACATCCGGCTCGAAGGCGATACAACCTACGATGCCGACCTGGCGGCCCTCAAAGCGGCCGGCTATCCGGTGGTGCGCTTTGACCTGCGCGATGTGTACGATCTCGGCGGGCAGTTCTTCCTGTGGGAGTTGGCCACCGCCGTGGCGGGCTATCGTCTGGGCATCAATCCCTTCGACCAGCCCAACGTCGAATCGGCCAAGGTGCAGGCGCGCAAGATGATCGCCGCGTACAAGGAGAAGGGCGCGCTGCCCCCTGTCGAGTCGGCGCCGCTGACCGCCGAGGCCCTAGACGGATTCCTGGCGCAAGCTCGGCCCGGCGATTACGTTTCCTTGCAAGCCTACGTCCAGCCGACGGACGAGACCGACGCGGCGCTGGCCAAGCTACGCCTCAAGCTGCGCGATAAATTGCGCCTGGCGACGACCGTCGGCTACGGCCCGCGCTTTTTGCACTCCACCGGCCAGCTCCACAAGGGCGATGGCGGCAACGGCCTGTTTATCCAGTTCACCCACGATCCGCCGCGGGATGCCGCCATTCCCGATGAAGCGGGTGGGCAAGAGTCCGCGATGACCTTTGGCGTGCTCGTCGCCGCCCAGGCCCTGGGCGACCGGCAGGCGCTTTTGGATAACGAGCGTCGGGTGATTCGCTTCCATCTCGGGGATGACGTGGTGGGCGGGTTGAAAAAGCTGAGCGAGGCGCTCTGGTGACTGACGTTGCTGTTCTGAAACGACAGGCCGCCGAGCGGGCGGTGGCGTACGTCGAACCGGGGATGGTCGTGGGCCTGGGCGAGGGCAGCACGGCGGCTTTTGCCGTGCGCCGCATCGCCCAATTGCTGCGCGAGGGCAAGCTGCAGGGCATCCTCGGCGTGCCGTGCTCTTGCAATGTCGAGGCGCAGGCGCGGGAACTGGGCATCCCGTTGACCACGTTGGAGGAGCATCCCGCCATCGACCTGACCATCGACGGCGCGGACGAGGTCGATCCAGGCCTGAACATGATCAAGGGTGGGGGCGGGGCGCTTTTGCGGGAAAAGATCGTCGCCCAGGCCAGCCGCCGCGAGGTCATCGCCGTGGATGAATCCAAGCTCTCGCCCGCGTTGGGCACCCACTGGCCGGTGCCGGTGGAGGTCGTGCCCTTCGGCTGGCGCGTGCAGGCTGCCTACCTCGAATCGCTTGGCGCAAAGCCTGTGCTGCGCCTGGCAGATGACGGCGCGCCGTTTGTGACCGACCAGGGTAACCTGATCCTCGACTGCAACTTTGGCCCGATTCCCGATCCGGCGCAACTGGCCCTTAGGCTAAAGGCCCGCCCTGGCATCGTGGAGCACGGGTTGTTCTTGGGGCTGGCGACGGAGGTCATCGTCGCGGGGGTGAATGGAATCCGGTATATCAAGCGTGAAACGTAGGGCGTAAAGCGCAAGACGTAAGGGACCATATTTGCGCTTTACGTTTTACGAATGTAACTACTCAGCCTTGCTTCGCAGTTGCCTTTCGCGTGTGAAAAGAGAGGGGGCGGGGG
>JAFGED010000121.1 GCA_016931785.1 Anaerolineae bacterium | reverse complement strand
GTGCTGGGGAACGTGCCGGCCCACACACCGCTGTTCCCCTGCCCCCAGACGACGTTGTTCTCCATCCGCCCGCCGGCCCACAGCTTGATGCCGTTCAGGTGGTTGCGCACCACGCGGTTGCGGCGCACGACGACGCCAGCGGCGTTCCCCGCCCGGTCGCGGGAGTTGAGGTCGATTCCGTCGCCGCCGTTGTCATGGATATAGCAGTCTTCCACGAGGACCGGAGAGCCGCGGGCGAATTCCAGGCCGTCTGAGCCGTAGAAGGCCTCACCCTCCAGCCCGGTGTTATAGATCTCCACACGGCGCACGACCATGTGATTGCAGGGGCCGGGGGTGCAGTCCACGGCCGAGTATTGGCTGCAGTGGATGATGCTATCCTCCAGCGTGATGTGCTCGACCGGCCCCTCCGCCGGAGGCGATTCTGCACTCTCGCCGTAGGTAAAGTGGACGCTGGCCTCGCCCCCGCCGATATCGAGGTGATCCAGGTGCACGTAGCGGTTCTCCCCCGAAAGCTCCATCCCCCAGATGGTGAAACCCCGCAGGGTGAAGCCGCTGATGCGCAGGTAAGACGTGCCTGCATCCAGGATCAGCAGCCCACCTGCGCTGCCCCCGCCATCGAGGATGGGCGACTCGCCGGGGTAGGCGATGAAGGTGATGGAAGCGTCGGCGGTGCCGGATTGGGCTAGGTGGGTCTCCTCGGCGGGGTAGTCGCCGCCCCGGAAGCAGACGACGTCGCCCGGCTGGGCGGTGTCGGCGGCGTGCTGGAAGGTGGCCCAGGGTTGCGCCTCGCTGCCGGGGGCGTCGTCGCTGCCGCCGGGGGCCGCGTAGTGGGTGCAGGTGACTTCGAGAACGGGCGCCGGGGCCGTGCGCGACGGCTCCGCCGTGGCCGAAGGCGCGGTCGCCGCCGTGGGAGCCTCTGTCGTCGCCAGCGGCGCCAGGGTGCAGCCGAACGCGGTGACGAGCACCAGTATGAGCAGTGGATAGGCTTTCATCTCGATGCTCCTTTCCAGGCCAGAGGTCAATCATCGTTTCTCAGCACCAGCGGCAGGTAGACCGCCTGCGGCCAATACAGCCGCCCGTAGATGTGATAGTTCACCCAGCCCGATCCTTTCTCGTATGCGATGAGAAAGCCGGGGGCGTCGCAGGCCACGACCGAGGCCCCGGCGTTCCAGCCCGGCGCGTTGAGCACGTCTACCGGGGCCGCCAGGGTCCCGCTGGTGTTGCGCAGCCGGGCCGTGACGATACTCTGGCTGCCGGTCTCGCGATGCCAGACGGTCAGGTACTGTTGGGCAGCCCCATTGGCCGCCACGTCCGGCAGCATCTCGTCATCTGTGGTGTAGGACAGCATGAATGCGCTGGTGACCGGGCTACCGTCGAATTGGAGCAACCGGCCATAGATGTCCCAATCACCGGGGGTATAGGAGTTATCAAAGTGCTGCCACACCACCATGTAGTGATTCTGCTCGTTGGTAGTCACGGTCGGTGTCGTCTGGCCGCTGGGGCCCGAGTAGACGGCGAACTCGCCGGGAGGTATGATCTTGGCGCCGTAGCGGTCCAGAAGAGCACCATAGATGTCATAGCCGTTTATGGCGCCACTGTGGCGTGCCCAGACCACCAGGTAGCCGTCCAGGGCCACGTTATAGACGAGGTCCGCATCTTGGGGCTGACCGGTTGTGGTGATAATGATCGGAGCGCCAGGCTGGACCACCCCGTCGGCCGATATGCGGCAGCCAGCCACGTCGGTATTGAGAAGAGTCCCGGTATCATAGGCATTCCAGATCACCAGGTACTCGTTGCGGTAACCGTTCCAGACCACGCGGGGCGCATAAAAGCTGCGGTTGGGCCAGGAGTAGATCTGGAACTCGGGCTTGAAGTAGCTACCGTTCCAGGCAATGATACGGCCCCAGACCTCGTAGACGCCGCTGCTGACCTCATGTTGCCAGATCACTAGGTACTCGCGGTTCGTGGCGTTGTAGGCTACGGCCGGCCGGAAACGGTCGTTGGCGCCAGTGGTGATGCAGAACCAGGTCAGCATCTCGCCGCTCTCGGACATGCGACGGGCGTAGATGTCCTTCCCCCCGCCGGGCCACGTGTTCTCCCAGACCACCAGGTACTCCTTGTTTACGAAGTCGTGGGCCACGGCTGACCAGCCCTGGTCACCAGAATCACATTGGGGCGATGGATCGAGCCGCTTCTCGGCGCTGAGCCGGGGCGAGGCCGCAGCCAGGCTGGGAGCCAGTTCCTCCGACTGCCGCAGGCTGGCGCTGCCGGGGGCAGCCTCTGGAACTAATAGCACAACACAGATGATCAGAATAATCAGGGGTATCCGTTTGGCGAACATCGTTTCCTCCTTTGTCCTCTATCCCAGTCGAGCCGCTCAGGGCGAGTTCCTCAGGACCAGCCCTTCGGGTTACCTCAGGACCAGCGGCAGGTAGACGTGATAGGGCTTTATCGTCCGCCCGTTGATCTCATAGTCAAGGCTTACGCTGTTATCCGACTCGACGTACAGGCAATCCCCAGAAGGGGCGCAGGCCACGGCGGGATCGATCTGTGCTCCTAGACCGAGGTCTATGGCGAATTCTACGCCCGCAGGCGCATCATGGCCCGGCATGACGTACCGACCGTATGCGTCCATTGACGTTGGCGCCTCATAAGACCAGGTCAACAGGTAGCCGAATCCCCTCCCGTATGCCACGTCCGGCCCAGCGCACACCTCGCTTGTGTGCTCGGCGATGAGGAAGGAGGGCGCCGGCGTCGTGCCCGCTCCCGTCACCCGCCGCGCGTAGATGGTGCGCCAGGAGACGCTCGGGCCATCCTGCCAGACGGCCATGTACTCGTCCGGGCCAGCAGCCAGGGCCACGTCGCCCTGGAGATTGTAGTTATAGATAATCAGGGTCTCGGCGACGGCAAGAGGATCGGGCAGGTGGGCGCCGACCACCTTGCCGAAAATGTCGCCGTCGGTATCCTCACGAGTATAGGCGATCAGGTACTCATTGCGCACGGCGTTGTAGGCCACGTCCGGCTGGTAGCGGTGCCTGCTGTCACTGGGGTTGGCGATGCACACCGGCCCGGGCTCGAAGGACCAGTCGGCCGCGTTGACGCGCTGCGCCCAGATGTCGTGCCAGCCACCCGTTCCCTGCTCCTCGTCCCACGTCACCAGGAACTCGTCGTAGGTGGGGTTGTATGCCACGGCGGGACGGCGCTGATGGATAGGGAATTTCGCGCCGATATTGAAGCCTAACTCCGTTTTCGTGCCATCCCCATTGATAGGTTGTCCGATAATGTTGTAATCGGTATACGGCGGCAAGGACGGCTTCGAGTCCTGGGCATAGACGACCAGGTACTTGTCGTGCAGGGGACTGTAGGCTACGGCAGGCTGGCAGCTCGTATACGTGCCGTAATGAGCGACCTGGATCGCGCTGCCGATCTCGTACCCATCACTACCCACCCGCCGGGCATAGATGGCGATTTCGGAGGCGTAGTGATCCTCCCACACCACCAGGTACTCATCGCGCACGCTGTTGTACGCCACCGCCGAGGCCAGGTTATCGACGTTGTCGGAGCGGTAGGTCCTCCAGCCGCCGAGGATAGGACTCAGGACAGCCGCCGGGGCCGCTGGCTCGGCCAGTCCAGCGCGCGGGGCAGCGCAGAGGATGACCAGCACCCCCACGCCCAATCCCAGAGCCAAGAACAGTCTGAACCAACGTGATTTCTTCATTGCCTTACCCCCTTCATTCATTGTTAGTGATCTCGCAACGCCAGCGGGAGGAAGGCCTCCCTGCACCACGGGCACTGGACGAGCAGTTGGTTGTAGCGGCTGGAGAGGAAGCCTCCCTCTGCGCCGCCGATCATGTAGAAACTATCCACCCAGCCATCCCCCTCCACGCGATACAGAGCGACGGGCACATCCGGCCCATACTGGAAGCCTCCTGAAGTAGCACTTGCATAAGCCGAGGCCGGGAGCAGTAAGGCGTCCTGGTCTACACCGCCGGCCATCCAGATTTGATACTGCCCCTGGTATATCTGCCAACCGTCGGCCATGCCCCACCAGGGCTCGGGCAGCGGCCCCAGATCGGCATTCAGCCCGTTGAAGGTGCCCGTTCCAAGATCATAGCATTGCGTGGTATCGTTGCTCTGGGTATTCTCATCGACCCCGCCAGCCACACAGATGGCGCCGGCGTCGCCCACCCAGGGCACGTACCACGAGGCATGGAAGCCGAACCAGACTTCTCCGGGAAATTGACCAAGGCATTCGCCCTCGTCGTTGTTCTCGGGATCGTACCGCCACAGGTTCCGCGTCGTACCTCCACCCGGCATCGTGTGATTGCCACCGGAAAGATAGCACATGTTCGGATCCGCTATCGCAGGCTTGACGGCAGGGTTGTCGAGCAGCGAAACGACGTCGAAACCCCAATGGCCGATGTATTCCGGTGGGAAAAAGGCCGGGATAGGGCGAGTGGACCATTGACGGGTGGTGATATTAAACACGTGCAAGGTATCGGTCACAATGGTGTCCGGAAAGAGGACGACGATCTCCTCTCCAGCGCTGTTCAGGCCATAGCAGCCATCCATAGGAAAATCGATCAAGGGAGTGATCACTGCCTCAGATTGGAAGGTCTGCCAGGTACCACTGCTCGGATCGTAACGCTGCGTAGCGCCATTGGAGCCATACCCCCCAATAACCCACAGGCCACCATCGTCGTGAGACGCCCATACGACCGCGCTATCCATCGACGGCACCGGGCTGGTGTACGGCAAAGTCTGCCAGCCGGCGACGGCGGTGATCGTTTGCTCGACCATAGAGAAGTCACCCGCGCCGTTTCCCAACACCTCGATCGAAGCGGTCACCTGCTCACCTGGATCAAGGCGAAGATCCGGCATCAGTTCAACTGTAAAGGTCACAACGCCCCCGTTGGGCAGATAGAAATCAGATGGACCAACTAACGCCGCGTTCCTGGAGAGCACGTAATACCCCAGGTCAAAAGCGCCGGCCCCGGCGTGATGGTTCCACAGCTCGAAAGTCAGCGTTTGCGTCATCCCGTTGCATCCCTCGACCACCACGCTGCTGGGGTTTAGCATCAAAGCGTCGCACTCTTCGATCATCATCTCACCGGTGATGACATGCGGTGGGTCATCACCACTTCCCGAGAGTTCCCACCCGATGGGCTGGGGACCAGAGTAGCCCGGGGGAACATCTACCTGGGCGCAGAATCCCCAGCTGCTTCCCGCAGAGATCTCGCCTACTGGTATAAACTCAATATCGTTATCTATGAAGTATAATTCGTTATCAGTGACAACACACGTAAACGTGACCGGGTATCCTCTGGAATCGACGGCATCCCAAGTTCCACAGCCCGCCTGCCACATAGGCGCCGAGGGAAATGTGACAGTTATCCCATCCAACCACTCCACATCGTGGGAGCCGTTGTGCACGATGAAACAGAGGCTCTGTGGGTTATTCGCTCCGTAACAATCAAACTTCGCAACCTCCACGCTTGAGCCGGATATATCGAGAATCCCCCTGTCCATCGCAGGGCCAGCCGCGAGCAGTGATGGCGAAGACGGACTCTGCAACGAATTTTCACCGCCAGCATCGCCAGCGCGTGCCTGGCCACCGGGAAGGATTAGAACAAGCAACCCCAGTCCCAGGCCCAACGCCAGAAAAGGCACTAACCATCGTGATCTTCTCACTTCCATCGCCTACCTCCCAGCCGAAGTATGCCAAACAACCCGCGACTTTGGCTCACTCGAAATCCCGCAGCGCCAACGGCACGTAGGTGAAGAACGGCGCACCGACGCTCACCGAGTACACGGTCCCAAAATCGCCGCTGAAAGCCAGCACATAGGTCCCCGGCTCCAGGTCCGGCACGTGGATGTACGCACCGTCGCCAAGCGCGAACCGATCTCCCGAGAAGGCCGCGTCGTTGGCGGCCGCCTCGGCGACGATCTCGTGCGCGGCGTTGTAGAGCGTCACGTGCATCAAGCGCCCGTCTTGGGTAAGCAGAGATAGATCCAGGTCCTGCGCCTCGTCCCAATAAAAGGCCGCATAGTCCGGCGGCATCGGGTCGGGCGGCGTGCCGCCGACCCACTGTTCGATGACCTCCGGATTGCGGGGGTACATCTGCTCGATCCAGCCGGCGTACGGCGGCAACACGCGCAGGAGCGGCGGCTCCGTCTGCGTCCACACCCAGATCGGGATATCGTAATAGACGTCCCAGCGGGAGTAGTGGATAAAGACGCGGTAGAAATTCCGCCGTCCATCCTGAGCCTTGACCGAGAAGCGTATCTTGCCATCAGGAAACTGCTGATGGGGACACTCGAACGACAGTTTCAGCCCGGTCGTGGAGGCGAACGTGCTGCCGGAACCGTTGTACACCTTCAACTCGAAGGGCCAGTTGTAGCCCGGCGCACCGGGCTTCCAGCCATCCGGCCAGGCGCTGATCTCCAAACGTCCCTGGCTGAAGCCGGGGTCCCCATAGCTGGGATGGCCCGGCCCGATGCACTCAGCATGCCCGGAACTCGGATCGGTTTCGGGCGCCAGGGTCACCTCGAAAAAGTCGATATCCCCCACAGTATCAAAGCTCAGATCGGCGATCTGGCCCATCGGCACGAGCACACTGGCCTGCACCGCGCCCGGGATCACGGCGCGATTGGCGAACGTATCGTTGCGCGGCTCGCCGGCCGGCGTCTGGTCGTCGTACGCATCCGGCGCGACGGATGAGGAGGCCAGCGAAAAGCTGATCTGGTAGCAGTTGAGGGTAGCCGCGGAATAGCCGTCAACCTCGAGCACGTGTGTGCCAGGCGGCAGGTACGCCTGATCGAGCGTGATAGTACCTGCAGAATCCGTGCCCCAGGTTCCATCCAACCGGGCATTCAGGCCATTGCCGGGGGACGTTCGATCGCTGTACGCGACGCGCAGTTGTACGTCCATCAGGTCGGTCGTCTCAAAAACGAAATAATCCGTGTCGTCCGGCGCGATGGTCGCCGTGCGGGTTCCAGGTGTGAGGGTCACGGCCGTGGCCGGCGTATCGTTGGGCTCGTAGGCATCGCCCTGGGCATAAAGCCCGGCGCTGTTGGCCGACGCCTTGACCGCGCCATAGGCGTTGAGGTACCCGCCGGCGCCAATCAGCTTGGGGTCGCTCGACGCATTGGCCGTGCTTTTTAGCAAGGCCGCAGCCCCCGCATAATCCAGCGTGGGACTGACGGCCTTCATCAGCGTGACCACGCCGGCCACGTAGGCCGACGCGCCGCAGGTGCCGCCAAACCCCACCAGGCTGCCTGCCGAATCGGGATTGGGCGTCGTTTGCAGGCCGTTGTACGGCCCCCACACCTCTATCTTGGAGCCATGATTCGAGTCGGCGTGCGCCTGCTTGGTGGACACATCGATGCCACCCACGCACAAAAAGCCCGGCACGGCGCAGGGGTAATAATTCGAGGCATCCCCGCCGTTGTTGCCCGCCGTCACCGTCACGATCACGCCGGCGCTGCTGGCCTCATTGGCCGCCTTAATGAGAGATAACCAGCTAACGATACTGCTCCCCTCGGCCGCCGCACTGACGTTGACCACGTCCGCCCCCCAATAAACGGCGGTGCGGATCGCCAAGGCCACGCCATACAGCGTCCCCTCGGGGCGGAACAGATACGGAAAGGCAACCTGCCCGCCGGTGCCGGCCGTGCCAAAGCGGTTGTTCAGCCGGGCAGCGGCCAGCCCCAGTGTGCCGGCGCCGTGCCACCTGCCGCCGCTGGGAAGCGTGTTCGCGTTCCCGCTGGTCGTGTAGCTTTCCGTCTCAAAGTCATACTGGGGGACATTGGAAGGAAAGTCGGCGTTTAAGGCAAAACCGCAGTCGACCATCGCCAGCACGGGGTAGGAACCCGGCGTGTACTCCAAAAGATCATAGTACTGCCACGCGCGGGTCGCTTTCAGGTCGGCGTCGTTCAGCCAGTTGAACCCAAAACTATTGGCATATCCCCCGGAGATCGTATACTCCTCCGTGCTGCACATCACGCAGTCGGCCGATGTGGGCGATATGTCAGCGCCCGTTTGCGGCGTGGCCCGCTGGCCTCGCCCGTCCAGAGGGGCTGGCTGGGGCGGCGGCATCATCAGGATGTTGATGGAGGCATCCAGGTCGTTGAGCACTCGCTCCTTCGCGACGATGGCGACGGCGCGCACCGCCTCTTCGGACGAAAAGACGTGCTCTCCATCGTAGCCCAACTGCGCCATCCAGAGCTCGAACTCTGAAATGTCCACCAGGTCCAGGTTCACCTGCAGCAGGTAGTCATCGGTGGTGCTGTACGCCGGGCGGAGCTTGTCTGGAGGCAGGTTGCCGGGGTCTCCGGGCAAGTCCTCGCCAAACACGACCTCGGCCGCGTACGCCCCGATAAAGTCATCCAACTGCGCGGGACTGGGGCCGTGGAGAATGACCTGGGTCACCACGAAATCCACCTGGACGCCACCGGGCTCCAACACCGCCCCCACGGGCCGCTCTGGCCCGCCGCCGACGCCGGGAAGCTCGCGCAGCGCTGGCTCGAGACCGGGATCGATCCAATAGCTGAACGCATTGGGCTGGGCCAGCGCAGACGGCCACCCACTGACCAAGATCAGCACGGCAACCCAACCCCAGCGGAACATGCGCTTGATCGTCATTTTTCTATTCCCTCCTCCTCCGGCATCCACTCCCAGCGCCAGGACATTCCTGACTGGAAAGGGGAACGGCACGTCGATCTATGGCGTCCGCCTCCTCCGCCCACGAATCACGGAAAATCTCGCAGCACCAGCGGCAGGTGGACGTGGTAGGCCAGCACGAATCGCCCGCGAATCTCATAGTCCCCCCCAGGCCAACTGTCCTCCTCGACCACCAGGCAGTCACCGCGGGCGCCGCAGGCCAGGGCCGGATCCCTCTGCGACGAGCTACCGTCGTCTATGACAAACTGGCTGTCCGAGGGCGCGTCTTGACCCGGCTTCACAAACTGTCCGTAGACGTCGTCGCCCGTCGTCCCGCCGGACGCATAACGCCAAGTGACCAGGTAGCCATAAACGTTCCCATACGCCACGTCGGGTTCGATGCGGGCCTCAGTCCCGGAGCTGGCAATCGAGAAGCCACCTGGATCTCCCTGTGGCACACCATCCCCGCTCACCCGCCGGGCGTAGATATCATAATCACTGGTACCCGATGTGCCATCCTCCCAGACGACCAGGTACTCGTTCGGGCCGGCGGCCACTGCAGGAGAGTCCTGATCGTAAGAGTCACCACAGATGGTTTTCTCGCTGCTGAGTGTCCCAAAGTTGAACGAGGC
>JAFGED010000120.1 GCA_016931785.1 Anaerolineae bacterium | reverse complement strand
GCGCGTGTCGCCTGGCCCCTGGCTAGCTCATCAGATGGGCAAGCTTCGCTCTCTATTCGATTGGAAAGGTGCGGAAAATAGGATAAGGATATGATTTCTACTTCCGGTTTGCCTTGCCCCAGGCGCATGCGCGCTACTGAGGGGCTTTCGTGTTTTCCTGATTCGGCGACCGCGCCGGGGTTGACCAGCAGCTTGTCGCCTATCCACTCGACGTGCGCCCGGTGGGCGTGGCCGAAAACGATGACGTCCGCTCTTGGGTAGATTCGTGCCAGCCGGCGGGCGTTGCGCCGGTTGAGCCATCCGTTATCCAGCAGCCCCGCCCAATTGACGAGAAAACGCACGCCCTTGATGGTCAAGCCCAACAGCCCGGGCTGGTGACCGTGGGTGAGCACGACGTGCTTGCCCGCCAGGTCGAGTTCGACCACAGCCGGCAGCGACGCGCCGCCATCGGAGAGATCCAGGATGTGAAAGTTCCCGCGCACGGCATACACCGGCGCGATCTCGCGTAGCGGCTCCAGCGCCGCCGGGTCGTCCACGTCGCCGGCGTGCAGGATCGCGTCCACGCCGGCCAGCGCGTCCAGCGCCGCCTGCGGCAGTTGCGTCATCCGATGCGGAATGTGGGTGTCGGAGAGCAGGCCGATGGTGAGCGTGGACATCAGCACAGAGTTTAGCACAGTTGGCGGATGTGACAAGTGTGCGGGTGTGCAGCGTACAGGTGGGCTACTTGTCCATTCGTTGATTCGCTCATTCGTTTGGCATAATGGGGAAACTGGTGTATGATGACGCGCAGCAGTCACAAGGAGACGACGTCTATGCGATTCGATCCCACCGAGCATCCCCATCGTCGTTATAATCCACTTTCCGGAGATTGGATTCTGGTCTCGCCCCATCGTACCAAGCGCCCCTGGAAGGGACAGGTGGAAAAGCTCCCCCCGGAGGTCCGACCCCGGTACGATCCCAATTGCTATCTTTGCCCGGGCAACGAGCGGGCTGGCGGCGACCGGAATCCGCAGTACGAATCCACCTACGTCTTTACCAACGACTTTGCCGCGCTGCTGCCCGATACCCCCGCTGCATCTGTTTCGCCCAATCCCCTGTTCCGTGCCGAAAGCGAGCGGGGCACCTGCCGCGTGATCTGCTTCTCGCCGCGCCACGATCTGACCCTGCCGGAGATGGCGGTGGAGGACGTGCGCCGGGTGGTGGACGTCTGGGCCGAGCAGACGGCGGAGCTGGGCCAGCAGTACCGTTGGGTGCAGATATTCGAGAACAAGGGGGCGGTGATGGGTTGTTCTGACCCGCATCCCCACTGCCAGATTTGGACCGGGAGTGCGTTGCCCAACGAGCCGGCCAAGGAGGATCACCATCAGCGGGCTTATTTTGAGGAGCATGGTGAGTCGCTATTGATCGCCTATGCTGAAGTGGAGACCGAGCGGCAGGCGCGCGTCGTCGTGGAGAACGCGCACTGGATGGCCGTGGTGCCCTACTGGGCGCTGTGGCCCTTCGAGACGCTGCTGCTGCCCCGGCGCCACGTGCTGCGTCTGCCCGATCTGGACGATGCCGAGCGGGACGCGCTGGCCTCTATCCTCAAACGGCTGCTGACCCGCTACGACAATTTGTTCGAGACCTCCTTTCCTTACTCGATGGGCTGGCACGCGGCTCCCTCGCCCCTGGGGGGAGCGGATCGGGGTGAGGGGGATCACTGGCAGCTCCACGCGCACTTTTACCCGCCGCTGCTGCGCTCCGCCACGGTGAAAAAGTTCATGGTCGGCTACGAGATGCTGGCCGAGGCGCAGCGCGACCTGACAGCCGAGCAGGCTGCCGAGCGGCTGCGCGCGCTGCCGGATGCTCACTATAAGTCACAGGAGTAAACGATGCGCTTTGATTTTAGGCGGCACGTTTTCCACTCTCCTCAGTTTCACAGCGTTGTGGATGAGGCCATCGAGTTTTTCAATAATACGCCCGTGCACGATCTGGTGTCACCTGATGCGTTTGCCGGTACAGGGGTTTATGGGCTATACTATGTCGGCGATCATGAGTTGTATGCCGAGATTTCCCGTGTCAACAAGAGGATGTGTATGCAGCCGATTTATGTGGGAAAGGCTGTGCCGCCTGGGTGGTGGGCGGCGCGATCGCAGGAGACAGAAGCACCGGTTCTATACAGACGGTTGCAGGAGCATGCCAGGAGCATACAGCAGACAGAGGATTTGCTCGTCGATGACTTCTTTTGCCGGTTCATGATTCTTGAGGGTGCCACAAGCGATTTGGTAGTGCCCGTCGAGGCCGAACTGATTCGGCGATATGTGCCGCTGTGGAACTCGGTTGTGGATGGTTTTGGAAACCACGATCCCGGTAAAGGGCGCTATAACCAGGCTAGGTCAGAATGGGATATTTTGCACTCCGGCAGACCGTGGGCAGAACGGCTAACTGGAGAGTCTCCACGCTTGGAAGATGTGATAGCAAAGGTTCGTCAGCATCTAGGTAATGTCGGTATTTCGTAGTTCTACTATGGCCTCGTACAGTTGATGCGATTTCTTGGCTTTGACGACGCGAATATCTGATTGGATGATGCTGTTTCCAACGCGAGTTGCACGCGGTACATCAATTCTGACGAGTTCCAATCCGATGGACTCGGAGATCTTGCCAAAGTATTGGTCAGTTGGTATCATTACACCTTGCAATATGCTGTTTCCGATGACAACTAGTGCCGTCGCATTGGGTTTTAGAGTGCGTTTGATGGACTTTGCGAAAGTGTAACAGTCATTGAAGTAGGCAGCGGCATAATTCGCCCATCCATTGCCGCCATAGATGCCTTTTTCGGGCTTGAGTTGCCTGAGTGTCTGTAGCTGCTCTTCTAAGTCAGCGCTCGGCAAGGAAAATTCCAGGTCTAGTCTATCTCTTTCGCGAACAGTTTGCCAGTATTTGCCGAAATTCGACTGTTCGAGGGGTTTCATGTCTTTGGGATGCTCTGCGTAGCCCAGCCAGTATAACTGCGGGCGCGTGTTTCGATTGTAGTGGTAGTTGTTCAAATAAGGTGGTGACGTAACGATCAGATCGACGGATGCAGGGGGCAGGTACTTTTGGTGGTTAAAGAAGGAGTCGTTTATGACTTGGGCACTAGGAGGCTCAGCGCGTAGATTTTCCTGGAACCAGGAGGTATCCACCAGCATTTCCAGCAGCTTGTTTACAATCGCTTGACCTACTGGAAAGTCAAGAATTTCTTGCTTGCCTGCGCTCACCCGTCTTCCCAAGCTCGGCTCGTAAGAATAGTTTGAGTAGCGGACCATTGTAGAGGCAAAGGCCAGCCGAAATATCTCTCGCAAGTTCGAGTCAGTGATCGTATCGATGAAATCTTGAAGTATCAGCACCTTGTGCAAGACTCTTGGACTGTAGAACTCGGATCGGGTCCTGAATCCTTCGGGAGGTGTGCTTTTCGGCACGTAGCCGTCTGAGGTCTTGCTCTTGTAGAAAGCCTGGAATCTCGAGATTTCGCATTCAAGCTCGGAAACTGTGATCAGGTGGGCGTTGACCTTTGTGCGAGAGGCTTGGGCGGCGTATGGATTGATCTCAAACCCGATAGCATTGTGCCCGCACAAGAGCGCCTCTACTAGGGCGGTGCCTACGCCGCAAAACGGATCTAGGACAGTTCCTTGACTCTCCAGGTACATCTGAAGAACGTCTCGGACAAAGCTACTCGAGAAGCCTGCAATCCACGGCACCCATCGGTGTATGGGTCGGGTCTTGTTGTTTGCAAAAGAGGGATCGCTAAAGTAAGAATCGCCGTTGTCTGGCGTCACAGAGCCTTCGGGTTCGAAAAGCTTGAGTTGTTCCAACTGGTGATCGGATAGATTTGCAAGAGTTGTCATTGGCGGAAACCTCGATTCGCTGGAGGCTATTCTGAGTGGGGAGCCAAACTGACGACTTTTCCAAGTTGGTATTCAGGGCGGAGGTCTTTGAGAACAGTATCCATCTGATGGCGCTCTTCTTCGTTGTTTAGTATGTGGGCAAAGTCATCAAAGCTGAGAATGATAACCTGGGGGACGCCACGACGCTCAATGATGTAACGCGCGTGGTTATGAGTCACGTCGTCTAGGACCCGTCCAAAGTTGTTCTGCGCCTTTGTTGAGCTCACACTTTTCGTCGTCATTGCTTATTGCCTGGAATAGCTAATTTAGCTAAATATATCAAATCAATGGTGTCCTGTCAAGGGTTTGTTCCCGCCTTCCACGTGATGCTCAAGCCGCGCGGGCCGGTCTGCAACCTGGACTGCGCCTACTGCTACTATCTTTCCAAAGCGGACCTGTATCCCGGTGCCGACTTCCGCATGACGGACGAGGTGCTGGAATCGTTCACCCGCCAGGTCATCGCGGCGCAGCGCGTGACCGAGGTGACCTTTGGCTGGCAGGGCGGGGAGCCCCTGCTGATGGGACTGGATTTTTTCCGGCGGGCGGTGGCTTTGCAGGAGGTGCATCGCAAGCCGGAGATGCGCATCGTCAACGCGCTGCAGACCAACGGCACGCTGCTGGATGACGAGTGGTGCCGCTTTTTCCGGGAGCACGACTTTCTGGTCGGCCTCAGCCTCGACGGGCCGCGCGAGGCGCACGATGCCTATCGCGTGGACAAGGGCGGCCGGCCCACGTTCGACCGGGTGATGGCCGGGCTGGCGCTGCTCAAGCAGCGCGCGGTCGAGTTCAACGTCCTGTCCACCGTCCATGCCGCCAACGCCGACCATCCGCTGGAAGTCTACCGCTTTCTGCGGGACGAGGTCGGTGCGCGTTTCATCCAGTTCATCCCCATCGTCCAGCGCGAGGGTGGGGGAGTCTCGGCGCGATCTGTGAGAGCGGAGCAGTATGGCGATTTCCTGATCGCCATCTTTGACGAGTGGGTGCGGCGGGACGTGGGGCGCGTCTTTGTGCAGATTTTCGACGTGGCGCTGGCGGCCTGGGTCGGAGACAGGCCCGGGCTGTGCGTCTTTGACGAGACGTGCGGCAACGCGCTGGTCTTGGAGCACAACGGCGACCTGTACGCCTGCGACCATTTCGTCGAGCCGCGCTACCGGTTGGGCAATGTTCTGCAGACGCCGCTGGTTGAGCTGGTAGGATCGGAGCAGCAGCGGCGGTTCGGGTTGGATAAGCGGGACGCGCTGCCCGAGGCCTGCCGGGCGTGCGAGGTGCGTTTTGTGTGCAACGGCGGCTGCCCGAAGAATCGCCTGCAGGGTTTGAACTATCTCTGCGAGGGATACAAGGCGTTCTTTCATCACATCGACGAGCCGATGCGCTTTATGGCAGCGGAGCTGGAGGCGCGGCGACCGCCGGCGAACATCATGCATCACCTGGCGCAGCAGGAGGCGGAGATGGAACGCCGTTTCGCTCGGGCCAGGCGCAACGATCCCTGTCCTTGTGGCAGCGGTTGGAAATTCAAGCAGTGTCACGGAAAGAGAAGCTAGAAACCGGGTTTTTCGGATTGCAGGCAGGATTTTAGATTCTGAAAGCGGCATTCGCTCGCGGATCATAAGAAAAAACCCGGTTTCTGCAGTAGAACTTCTTGTAGGAGGAATGAGATGATCGATAAACAACCCTTTGGACGTACCGGTCATATGAGCACGCGCACGCTCTTTGGCTCTGCAGCGCTGTGGGTGCTTTCTCAGAGCAAGGCCGATCGCACTCTGGGCGTGCTAAAGTATTATGGCATCAACCACATCGATACGGCGGCCAGCTACGGCGATGCCGAGCTGCGTATCGGGCCGTGGATGGCTCAGCACCGGGACGAGTTCTTCCTGGCGACCAAGACGGACAAACGCACTTACCAGGAGGCCTGGGAGCAGATCCGCCTGTCGCTGGAGCGGCTGCGGGTGGAGCAAGTCGACTTGTTGCAACTGCACAACCTGGTCGATCCCAAGGAGTGGGATGTGGCGATGGGACCGGATGGCGCGCTGAAGGCGGTGATCGAGGCGCGCGAGCAAGGGCTGACGCGCTTTATCGGCGTGACCGGCCACGGCGTCACCGCCCCGGCGATGCACCTGCGCAGCCTGGAGCGCTTTGACTTTGACTCGGTGCTGCTGCCCCTCAACTATGCGATGATACAGAACGCGCAGTATGCGGCCGATTTCGAGACTTTGTTGAATCTGTGCCGGGAACGCAACGTGGCTGTGCAGACGATCAAATCCATCGCCAGAGGCGAGTGGGGCAAAAAGACGCACACCCGCACGGTCTGGTACGAGCCGTTGGAGGATCAAAAGGCCATCGACAAGGCGGTGCATTGGGTGTTGGGCCATCAGGGTGTTTTCCTGAACACCGCTGGAGATGTCAACCTGCTGCCCAAGGTGCTGGATGCTGCCTCTCGTTTCCAGAAGGCGCCATCGGACAAAGAGATGCGCGAGTTGGTTGAGGGGTATGGCATAAAGCCGCTGTTCACGTAGGGGAAGATCGTCCTTGCGCATTCTGTACATCGATATCGACACCCTGCGTCCCGATCACCTGGGATGCTACGGTTATCATCGGGACACCAGCCCCAACATCGATGAGCTGGCGCGGCGAGGCGTGCGCTTTGATCACTGTTATGCCAGCGACGCGCCCTGCCTGCCCTCGCGCACGGCGCTGTGGAGCGGGCGTTTTGGCTTTCACACCGGCGTCGTCAATCACGGCGGCACGGCGGCCGATCCGTTCATCGAAGGTCCCACGCGCGGCTTTCGCGACACCTTTGACGCTACCTGCTGGATGAGCGTGCTGCGGCGGCTGGGTTTCAGGACCGTCAGCCCTTTCGGCGAGCGTCACTCGGCCTGGCACTGGTACGCCGGCTTTGGCGAGGTCTACAACCCCGGCAAGGGCGGGATGGAGATCGCCGCCGACGTGACCCCCATCGCTCTCGACTGGATCCGGCGCAACGGCCGCAGCGACGATTGGTTCCTCCACGTCAACACCTGGGATCCCCACACGCCCTACCGCACGCCAGGTCAGTTTGGCAATCCCTTCGAAGGCGATTCACTGCCAGAGTGGCTGACGGAGGAGGTTCGCCAGCGTGGTTGGGAAGGGTACGGTCCCCACAGTCCACAGGAGCCTCACGGCTTTGGCGGCGAGGCTGGTTATCTGCGCTACCCCCGCATCCCCGCGCAGCTAGATTCGATGCAGGCGGTGAAGCAGTGGATCGACGGCTACGACGTGGGCATCCGCTACGCCGACGATCACGTGGGGCGGCTGCTCAACGCCCTGGCCGACGTCGGCGTGCTCGACGATACGATCGTCATGGTCAGCGCCGATCACGGTGAGAACCAGGGGGAGCTGAATGTGTGGGGCGATCACCAGACCGCCGACCCGATCACTTGCCGCGTGCCGCTCGTCGTGCGCTGGCCGGGGGTCGCCAGCGAGGGCCGCGTGGATGGGGCTCTGCACTATCACTTTGACTGGGCTGCGACGCTGGTCGAGCTTCTCGGCGGCCGGGTGGCCGACAATTGGGACGGACGTTCGTTCGCGGGTGCCTTCCGCGAGGGACGCGAGGTGGGGCGTGAATACTTGGTCACCAGCCAGATGGCCTGGGCCTGCCAGCGCGGCGTGCGCTTTGGGGATTACGCCTGCCTGCGCACCTACCACGATGGCTACAAGATGCTCGATCCGGTGATGCTGTTCAGCCTGGCTGACGATCCTCACGAACAGATCGACATGGCCGACGAGCGACCAGACCTGGTTGCCCGCGCGATGGCCTTCCTGACCGACTGGTATCAGGAGATGGCCGCCGCCGCCTTGCACGACGTCGATCCGATGATGACGGTCCTGCGGGAGGGTGGCTCGTTTCACACCCGCGGCCGGTTGCCCGCTTACCTGGAGCGGCTGCGCGCCACCGGCCGCGCCCACCACGCCGAGGCGTTGGCCGCCCGTCACCCCGACGAGGTGTGATCAAATGGGTGTGTTTCAAATGAGTTGGCAAGACCTGCCAGGTTTACGATGGTCATCTGGGAAAGCGATCTCATAGCTTCTGAAAGGCATTTTTGATCATAATCATGTCGTAACTACTCAGGCTATTCGCCCGAGCAGTCTCCCTCGCTCGAAAAAAGGGAGAGATGGGGGTTTGGAGAGCGGCTTCGCCGCTCTC
>JAFGED010000474.1 GCA_016931785.1 Anaerolineae bacterium | reverse complement strand
GTTTGTCAGGCTTCATATTCCCTGTGACTTGTGGCAAAAACGTGCGGGGAATCGGCTTCCGCCACCAGGAAAATGATTCTTGACAGACCACTAGGCGATCAGAACCACAGAGGCACGGATGACACAGAGGAAAAGGACAAGTAGTAAAATTTCAGTGCTCTCCGTGTCTCTGGTAAAACTCTTGCCTACTGAAAAAGTCGCACTCGCGATGCACTAAAGTAACGCTGCCAAGCGACGCACGTGCTGCCGTTCCTCGCCGATGACGCGAGAAATAGCCCCCTTATCTGCCTCGCCCACCATCTCGCGCAGGTCGTAGAAGAACAGCATGGTGTCCTTCTCAAAGCCCAGGGCGGCGTGCAGGGCGGTCTCGCGGTCCGTGGCTCGCGCGGCCAGGGCCAGGGCCTTGTCCTCGCCGGAGAACAGCGCGTTATCCAGCGCCGCTTGCATATAAGCCTGGTATTGATCGTACTCCCCGGCCGGCAGCGCGGGCGCCGATCCGACCCCGCCCAGCATTTTTTGGAACACCCTGTAATGTATTTGCTCCTGGGCAGCTAAATCCTCAAAGAGCGCCTTGATCTCAGAGTCGTCGCTCTTGGCGGCAGCAGCTTTATAGAACACCTCGCCGTTCTTTTCGATCTCCAGCGCCATCTCGAGTGCTTCTGCAGCAGTGAAAACAGCCATCCTTCATTTCTCCTTTTTCATGGTTTTAGAGAAACCCGGTTTTTGCGCTTTGGGCAAGTTGCTGTGCAAGAGTCTCCTCACTCAGGCAGGAACTAGTTCTGCTGACGAAAAACCGGGTTTCTGTGTTCGCGTTTACGCCTGCTCGACGGTCGGCTGGGCGACGGTGGAATCGGAACGCCCGCCGCAGTCCACGCTGCGGCTGGCCTCGAAGGCGCACGCCTCACAGCAGTAGACCTTGCCACCACGCTGAATGGATTCTTCTCCAAGCTCTTCGTGGCAGTTATCGCACATTTGAGCTTCTGCCATCGTGGTTGCCTCCAGGGATTGGTAGATTGGTAGACCGGCGGTTGGTTACCAATTTACCAGTTACCAATCTACTAACCTGCGTATCGCCTCAATAATCCGGGGGGTGGGGGGTGTGAGGGCAGTGCAGCCGCCCTCACACCCCACGTCTTCCCTTGCTTATTGAGAAGATACTAACCTACCTTGATTTCCTTCTCGCTCTCCCACAGCCCGTGGATGTTGCAGTGGGATACAGCGTGCAGCGTGCCGGGCTTGTTGAGCTTGACGATGACGGCTGCGGCAGGCTCGGTGAAGGACTCGGCCTCGCCGTGGGCGTTGAACTCGAAACGCCCAAGGTCATAGGCGAACTTGTCGCCCTCAGGGTTAAAGTAGACCTCTATCCAGTTGATGTGATGCTCGATGGTGTTGGGGTGGGGGATCTCTTTCCCGATGCTCACCTTGACCTCGAACGTTTCTCCGGCCTGTACCGTATCCGGGCACTCGATGACGGGTGCGTGCTTCTCTGCCTTCCAGTCGGCAGTCTGTATTCTATCTGCGATGCCCATGTTATTTCCTCGACTTCATCAGCTCGATGTCTTCCTGCAGCGCTTGCAGATCTTCCTCGTGCACGATCTCGTCCGTCATGATCTGCAGGGCCATTTCGTACGTGACCGGATCGACATCCTTGGTGAGGTCGGCCAGCGCCTTGTAGACGTCGATGGCGCACTGCTCGCCGGCGATGTTTTGCTTCAGCAGGACTTCTACGTAAGGGTCTTCCGGGGCCTCGTAGCCGCAGTTGGTCACCTTGTACCAATCCTGGGGCGTGAGGAGTGGCGTGCCGCCGAGCTGGAGGATGCGATCCACGAGCAGCAGGGCGTGTCCGAGTTCCTCCGTGGCGTGCTCTTCCAGTTCCACGGTCACCGCGCCTCTCATTGGCCCCTTGGCCACCTTGGCGCCGATCCAGTACTGGTAGTAGGCCAGCCATTCATCTGCGAGCGCTTTGTTGAGATGCTCGATAAGTTGGCTTGCATCTATCCCGATGATTTCTTGTGCTTTTGTTCCCATTTGAATTCTCCTTTCTGTAATTTGGATTTGGTATTCGCGTTACGATTATTGAGTTGGCGGCATCCACGTGCCGTGATCGCTCAGGCTCCAGTATGCTTTGGAAAGGACTGCGTGATGCTTGTGCTCCTCCTCGGCCAGCTTTTTGAACATGGCCTTGCCGTCCGGGTCGCTGGTTTGGCCAGCCAGGGCGGTGTACCTTTTCTCGGCCTCAGTCTCGATTTCGAGGGCCGTGGTGATGATGCCCATCATGCTCATCTTGTCTGGCTCGGCGGTCGTCTGTGCTTCGCTGGGGGCCGGAACCGCCAGCTCTCGGCCTTCGTAGCCGATAAAGGCCCCGCGATTGTGCAGCGACTGCTCCAGCTCGGCCAGGATGTCGTAATGGTGGCGCTCGAAATCCGCTCGTTGTTCGAGTAGCTTTCGACCTATCGTCTCTGTCTTTTGCGCGGCGTCGGCGTAAAAAGCTGATGCTTGCTTTTCGGCCTCCATCGCGATCTTGATGGCGTCCAGCATGTCTAGATTTTGTTCTGTCATTGTTGTGCCTCCTGAGGTGCGACCCTATATTACCGCGCTTTATGTTCCCTGGCAAATCGCCGGGGGGAATTCAAAGATCAGGCTAGGTCGAAACGGTCAAGGCTCATCACCTTGTCCCACGCTGCTACAAAGTCGTTCACGAACTTTGCCTGGGAGTCCTCGCATCCGTAGACTTCTGCGATGGCCCGGAGTTGGGAGTTCGAGCCGAAGATGAGGTCGACACGGGTGCCGGTCCACTTGAGTTCGCCCGTCGCGCGATCGCGCCCCTCGAACACGTCACTGTTTTCTTTGGTTGGCTTCCACGTCGCGCCCATGTCGAGCAGATTCATGAAAAAGTCATTGGTGAGCGTCTCTGGCCGTTTGGTGAAGACGCCGTGCGGGGACTGTCCAAAGTTGGCATTCAAGACGCGCATACCGCCGACGAGAACCGTCATCTCGGGAGCGGTCAGCGTCAGCAGTTGCGCGCGATCGACCAGCATTTCCTCTGCCGATACGGCGTATTTGGCTTTTTGGTAGTTGCGGAATCCGTCCGCTTTCGGCTCCAGTACACTGAATGACGCCACGTCGGTTTGCTCCTGCAACGCGTCCGTGCGCCCCGGCGTGAAGGGAACGGTCACATCGTGACCGGCATTCTTGGCAGCTTGCTCGACCCCTGCGCATCCACCCAGGACGATCAGGTCGGCGAGGGAAACCTTCTTGCCGCCGGATTGCGCGTCGTTGAATGCCTTCTGGATGCCCGCGAGTGTTTCGAGCACCTCCGCCAGTCGCTCGGGCTGGTTGACTTCCCAATCCTTCTGCGGCGCGAGACGGATGCGCGCCCCGTTCGCACCGCCGCGTTTGTCGGAGCCGCGGAACGTGGATGCCGACGCCCAGGCGGTCGAGACCAGTTCCGAGATCGACGGGCCCGAGGCAAGGACCTTGCCCTTGAGGTCTGCGATGTCCTTCGCGTCGATCAGCTCGTGATCGACTGCGGGCACCGGGTCTTGCCAGATGAGCTCTTCCTCAGGAACCTCCGGGCCTAGATAGCGCGAGCGGGGGCCCATGTCGCGGTGCGTCAGCTTGAACCACGCCCTGGCGAAGGCGTCCGCGAACACCTCCGGGTTCTCCAGGTAGCGCCGCGCGATCGGCTCGTAGACCGGGTCGTAGCGCAGCGAGAGGTCTGCCGTGGTCATCATCGGACGGTGTTTCTTCGACGGATCGTGCGCGTCAACCACCATGTCCTCTTTGTCCACGTCCTTGGCCAGCCACTGATGCGCGCCGGCCGGGCTCTTGACCAGCTCCCACTCGGATTTGAACAGCACCTTCAGATAGCCCATGTCCCATGTGATCGGGTTCGGCTTCCAGGCGCCCTCGATGCCGCTGCTGATCGTATCACCGCCCTTGCCGCTGCCGAAGCTGCTCTTCCAGCCGAGGCCCATCTCCTCGATGGGGGCGGCTTCGGGTTCCGGGCCCACCAACGCCGCATCGCCGGCGCCATGGCACTTGCCGAAGGTGTGCCCTCCGGCGATGAGCGCGACGGTCTCCTCGTCGTTCATGGCCATGCGGGCGAAGGTCTCGCGGACGTCACGACCGGAGGCGACCGGATCGGGGTTGCCGTCCGGGCCTTCCGGGTTCACGTAGATCAGGCCCATCTGCACGGCCGCCAGGGGATTTTCCAACTCCCGGTCGCCAGAGTAACGGCTCTTGGGCTTGTCGCTCGTAGCCAGCCATTCTTCTTCGGAACCCCAGTAAGTGTCCTCTTCCGGCTCCCAGATGTCCTCGCGCCCTCCGCCGAAGCCGAAGGTCTTGAATCCCATCGATTCCAGCGCGCAGTTGCCGGCGAGGATCATCAGGTCGGCCCAGGAGATCTTGCAGCCGTATTTCTGTTTGATCGGCCAGAGCAGCCGGCGCGCCTTGTCGAGGTTCACGTTATCCGGCCAGCTGTTGAGGGGCGCAAGGCGCTGGTTGCCGGAGCCCCCGCCGCCGCGGCCGTCGCCCATACGATAGGTGCCTGCGCTGTGCCACGTCATTCGGATGAAAAGTCCGCCGTAGTGGCCCCAATCCGCCGGCCACCAGTCCTGCGAGTCGGTCATCAGCGCATAGAGGTCCTTCTTCACGGCTGCCAGGTCCAATTTCTTGAATTCCTCAGCGTAGTTGAACGCCTCGCCCATCGGGTTGCTCTTGGCAGAGTGCTGATGAAGAATCCTGAGGTTCAACTGGTCCGGCCACCAGTCCCGGTTCGACGTACCACCGCCAGCAATGGGATTGCTAGTTCTGCCCGTTACCGGGCATTTGCTTTCTTCACTCATTTGTGGTCCCCTTTCATCGGTCAACTTGATCTATTCTCGTAACTACTCAGCCTTACTTCGCAGCCGCCTTCCGCATCCGAAGAGAAGGCGGGGGTTTCGAGAGCGGCGAAGCCGCTCTCGAAACCCCCATCTTTCCTTTTCGGCGCGATGGGCTCGCCTCAGGCGAATAGCCTGAGTAGTTACCTATTCTCGACAAAACCGTGTCGTCTACTTTTCCGTCGATATCAGGAGCTCGATCCTGTGATCTGGACAAACCTTTCCCGCTTGGCCCCGCAGATGGGGCATTCGTCGGGAGCTTCCCGCTCCGCGATGAATCCGCACACTGGGCAGACGTAATAGTCGTGGGTTTCCTCACGCAGCATGGCCCGCAGCGCCTGCCTGTAGAGCCCGGCGTGTCTCTCCTCCACGTCCCGGGCCTGCCCAAAGGTCATCGCGGCCAGGCTTTCGCCCTCTTCCTCTGCCTCGCGGATGAACTCGGGATAGGTGACCCGGTTGACGGTACTCTCACGTTCAAAGGATGATTGCAGATTGGCTTCCGTGCTCTGGACGACGGCCTCGCCCATCAGGCGCAGGTGTCGCTCGGCGTGCACGCCTTCGGCCATGGCGACGGCGCGAAACAGCTTGGCGATTTGTGGATAGCCTTCTTCCTCCGCTTTGCGGGCGAAGGCCAAGAGCCGGTGGTGCGCCTTGGCCTCGCCCACGAAAGCGTCGTACACGTTCTTGCGAGTTTTCTCGCCCATACTTCCTCACTCACCGATTGGGGGATCGGTCACGCTGGCCTCAAGTTAGCGGACGCTACGGTTTCCAAACCTTCCAGACATTCCCTGCCAGGTCCGGGCCGGGCTTGAGCGTCGGGTCGCCCGGCTGCCAGCCGGAGGGCATCACCTCGCCTGTGGCACGGACGTGCTGATAGGCCTTGATTTGGCGGATCAGCTCATCCGGGTTGCGGCCCACCGGCGGGGTCAGCACTTCAAACGCCTGGATAACGCCATCGGGGTCGATGAGGAAGCGCCCGCGGACGTTCACGCCGGCTGCCTCGTCGTACACGCCATAGACCGTGCCGATACGCCCACCTTGGTCGGAGAGCATCGGGTAGGGGATACCGCCTTCCACCATCTTGGAAAGCTCTACCTCGTTCCAAATCTTGTGCGTGAACCGGCTGTCGGTACTGACGGATAGGACCTCTACACCCAGCTCTTTGAACTCGGGATACTTGGCGGCAACTGCCGCCAGTTCCGTCGGTCAGACGAAGGTGAAATCGCCGG
>JAFGED010000119.1 GCA_016931785.1 Anaerolineae bacterium | reverse complement strand
CTCCCCGCCTATTCTTGTCCCCTCCGTGTTACGCTTGCCCGCCTGCGATAGACCACAGGATATCGGCCACCTGCCGGGCGGCATCAGGTCGGGCGAGCGACCGTGCACAGGCAGCCATCTGCGAAAGGCCGGGATTCCCAGAGGTCAGGAGTTCGCTCACCGCCGCGGCCGCCTGCCCCGGCTTTGGCGCCCAGAGACCCGCGCCCGCCTGCGTGACATAGGCCACGTTGGGACGCTCGTGGCCCGGCAGCGCGCCGCTCAGCACCATCGGCAAGCCTACCACCGTGGCCTCGCTGATGACGGTAGGGCTGGCCCTGGTCACCAGCAAATCGGCGGATCGCATCCACTCGTGCATATTGCACACAAAGCCCATCACCCTCACCGGAAGCGCCCACGCCTCAGCCGCCAGCTTGTCACGCAAGCGCCTGTTGCGCCCTGCGATCATCACCAACTGTGCCTGCACGCCGCTGTTCGCAATCGCTTTGTAAAGGCGATACGGCGACCCCATACCCTCCGCCCCGCTCACGATGAGCACTACGGGCAGGTCAGTCCGCAGCCCCAGTCGTCGGCGCACGGCAGCGGCGTCCTCTCGCATCACTTGGGCAAAGCACGGTCTCACCGGCAGCCCGGTCTCCAGGATGCGCTCCGCGGACAATCCGCGTGTCAGGGCATCCTGCCGCGTGCCCTCCGTCGGCACGAGGCAGCGGGTCACACCCGGCGCAAACCAAAAGGCGTGGGCGGCGGTCAGATCGATCACCAGTGTGACGAACGGCGTATTGCCATCGACCTTTGGAAGCAAGCGCAGCAGCAGGTGGTTGAAGGCCGCGTGGCAGGAGACGATGAGGTCTGCTGGGTGATCGCGCAGGAGACGACGCATGGCGGCGTTCATCAAAAGCTCCCACCCCGCCGCTGGCAATTTGACGCGCCGCGGCCCATCCGAGAGGTGAAAACCAGCGCTCCACACCAGCCCCTTCAGGCGGAGCATCTGGGGATAGACGTCGCTGGGACGATTGAAGGGCCAGGGGGCGTATTCGGCCAGGGCGTCTACGAGCTCGATCTGCACCCGCTCGCCATAGAGATCGTGCAGCATCTGGGCGACCGCGTAGGCGGCGCTGCGGTGACCGCCTCCTGTATCAGAGAACAGAAAGAGCAGCCGCCTGGGCCGTGTTGACATTTGGTTCTTCCCCGTGCAATTCCATCAAGATTCTCGAGATGCCGCGCCGTCGACGGACCTGATGTCAACACTACCTAGACCCGTCAGCCGTCTTGTGCATCCAGTATCGCCTTCACCTGTTTCTCGAACTTGCTGCGCGGCAGCATCACACGCCGGCCGCAGGTCAGGCAGCGCATGCCGATGTCGGCCCCCGTGCGAGTTACCTCCCACTCGTACCCGCCGCAGGGATGCACCTTGCGCAAGCGCACCCTATCGCCGACGTGTATCGCGAGTGGCCCCCGGCTGCTCATAATCTCACCACACGCGGCTTGGTGCGGCGGTGCTCGGCCCGGACGATGGCCAGCACGTCATCCACCGCCTGATCGAGCTTTCCCTCACGGTTGACGACGACATAGTCGAACTCGGGCAGGCAAGCCATCTCCTCGCGGGCGGTAGCGAGGCGCTTCTCGATCTGGTCGGGCGAATCGCCGCCCCGCTTGCGCAAACGCCGCTCCAGCTCCTCCTCCGAGGGGGCCGTGAGAAAAATCAACACGGCTTCCGGCACCAGGCGGCGGATCGCAGCCGCGCCCTGCACGTCGATGCGCATGACCACGTCCTTGCCGCTATCGAGCGCGTCGCGCACCTGCTGCTTGGGAACGCCCTTGTGCTGCCCATAGACCACGGCGTGCTCCAACAATTCGTCGTTCTCGATCAAGCCTGCGAACTCGTCGGTGGTATAGAAGAAATAGTCCCTACCGTGCACCTCCCCCGGACGCGGCAGGCGGTCCGTCGCGGTGACGACAAAGTGGAAGGGGTGCGCGCACGCCTTCAAGCGCCGCACCACGCTATCCTTTCCCGCCCCCGGCGTGCCGGAGATGACGATCAACAGGGGATGCGTTTCAAAGCTGTGTGGTTCTCCCAAAATGTGCTCCTACTTGCGATGTGCTGGTAAATTGGTATACTGTTGGTAAACTGGTATATTGGTAAAGTAGTAGTTGGTAAATCGGTAAACCGATGACCAGTCTACCAGTTTACCAACCCGGGAGGATATTGTGCCTGTTTACGAGTATCGCTGTCGCGATTGCAAGCGCCGGGTTTCGATCTTTTGGCGCACTTTCTCAGACGTAGATACCGAATCTATCACCTGCCCGCGCTGCGGCGGGGCCAACCTCATCCGCCTGATTTCCCGCGTGCGAATGGTTCGCTCCGAAGAGAGCCGCCTGGACGCCCTGGCCGATCCCAGCGAGCTTCCCGATCTCGACGAAAACGATCCCAAGAGTTTGGGGCGCTGGATGCGCAAGATGAGCGCCGAAACGGGCGAAGACCTGGGTCCCGAGTTCAACGAGGTCGTCGGGCGGTTGGAGGCGGGCGAGGACCCAGAATCGATTGAAAAGTCCATGCCGGATTTGATGGGTGAGGGCGGCGGGAACGACTTTGGCAGTGGCTTGGATGATCTCTAAAACGTAATGCGTAAAACGTAACATCATTACGTTTCACGTTTTACGCATTACGCATCACTTGCTCCAACCTTGTTCCTACCCGTGCCCTGATCTCCTCCTGCACCTCCTCCACCGAGCGCGCGGCGTCGATCACGGCCCACCGCTCCGGCTCCTGCGCCATCAGTGCCATATAACCGGCCTGCACGCGCCGATGAAAGTCCAGCGTCTCTGCATCCAGCCGGTTCCATTCCTCCCCACCCGCCTGCCGCCGCCGTAACCCCTCTTCGGGCGCGATGTCGAGGTAGAGTGTCAGGTCGGGCTTGAGGCCGCCAGTGGCAAAAGCGGTGATCGCGCACAGCATCCCCAGGTCGAGCCCGCGACCGTATCCCTGGTAGGCCAGCGTGCTATCGTAGTAGCGATCGCTGATGACGACCCTGCCTGCCGCCAGCGCCGGACGGATGAGCTGGGCCACGTGCTGGGCGCGATCGGCGGAGTAGAGCAGGATCTCGGCCGTAGCGTCCATTGCCGCGTTAACGGGGTCGTGGAGCACGTCACGAATCTGATTGCCGATGTCGGTGCCGCCCGGCTCGCGCGTCAGCTCGACCTCGTACCCCTGCGCGCAAAGCCAATCGACCAATAGGGGAATCTGCGTCGTCTTGCCGCTGCCCTCCGGACCCTCAAACGTGATGAACACAGGACGTTTATTCCCTCCGGCAGATACGCACCCGCCGCTCGCTTCCCTCCCCGGAGGAGTAAGAGCTGAGATTCGCTGCCTGGGCCAGCTCGTGCTGGCGGCGGCGGACGTAGGCGTTCTGCGGCAACAGCTCCACCTCCGACACGCCGGCCTGCACCTGGCGGATGGCCTCCTCCGCCTCGCGCAGCGCCTGGTTCAGCGGGTCAGGGGAGCGGCTCTCCAGGTCGAACACATCGCTCAGGCAGGCCTCCATCTGGGCGACGGTGTTGGCCCGCAGGACGTAGATGGGCAAACCGCGCCGCTCCGCATCCACGACCAGGCGCGGGCGCTTGCGATAAAATCCCTTGGTGGTGACGATCACCTCGGCCTCACCCAGGTTCTTGACCAGGTAGACCGGCACGTGCATGCGGCGGGTGGCCCGCTCCAGCCGGTTGCGGGCGATGCCGTAGGGCAGGATGCGCACCGGATCCCTCCCATCGAACACGACGGGCACGGGAGAAGGAGCCGCGGCCACAGGCCGCCCGCTTTCGCGCTCCTCCAGGTGATTGGGCGAGGCCTTTTCCTTCTTGATCTCCCCGTCGGCGTCCCGGTAGCGCAGCTCCGCCTGCAGCGGGCGACCGCGCAGCAAGGCATCCACCGACTCGGCCACATCGTGGTGAATGAGCAACTGCTGCCGGTCCCGAATCTCGATCAGCACGTCGAAGGTGGGCGGCGCGCGGCGCTCCAGGATCGTCTTTTGCGTGCCGCGACGGCGGGCCTCTTCGTCGGAGAGCGTCACGCTCTCGATGCCGCCGACCAGGTCGGAAAGCGTCGGGTTCATCAGCAGGTTATCGAGTGTGTTGCCATGAGCGGTGGCGATTAACTGCACGCCGCGCTCGGCGATGGTGCGCGCCGCCAGCGCCTCCAGCTCGCGCCCGATCTCGTCGATGATGATCACCTCCGGGTTGTGGTTCTCTACCGCCTCGATCATCACCTCGTGCTGCAGGGAGGGCATCTCCACCTGCATGCGGCGGGCGCGCCCGACGGCAGGGTGCGGGATATCGCCATCGCCGCCGATCTCGTTGGAGGTATCGACGACGACGACGCGCTTCTGCTCAGCCAGGACGCGCGCCGCCTCACGCAGCATCGTCGTCTTGCCCACGCCGGGCCGCCCCAACAGCAGCACGCTCTGGCCGTTCTCGATGATATCCTGGATGATGGCGATGGTGCCATAGACGGCGCGTCCCACCCGGCAGGTGAGGCCGACGACGTCGCCCTTGCGGTTGCGGATGGCGGCGATGCGGTGCAGCGTGCGGGCGATGCCGGCGCGGTTGTCGGCGTCGAACTCGCCCACCCGGTCGACCACGTGCTTGATCTCTTCCTGGGAAACCTCCGTATGGCGCAGCACGGCCTCGCCGTCGGTGTAGCGCGCCGTGGGCACGCGCCCCAGGTCGAGGATCACCTCCAGCAGCTCGTCTCTCCTGCCGATCTTTCGTATCGCGGCCTGGATATCTTCCGGCAGGACAGCCATGATGATATCCAGGTCGTCGGTAATGTGATTGTTGTAGTTCATCTAGTGCTTACAAACTCCTCACAGTTATGAATCCACCAGACCCCACAAATCGTGAGTTAGGAAATGTTGAAAGTTGCTCATCTCTCTGCGCAGCCGTTCGTCGGTGATCATCTCTGGTCTAGGATCGACGTAATAGACGCCGTCCAATCTGTTGAGAGCCATTGTGTAGCCGATGAAGTGATTGCTCTTGAACGTGGAATTGATGCCAAAGATGCTGTTACCTTGGCGAGCACGTTGGACATCGTGCAAGAAGATAGCAACAACGCGAATATCTCTATCCAGAAACCGGGTCAAGAGATACTTGTCGAGGAACACCTTGTCTATGGGGAAAAGCCAGAGAACCCCACCGCTTGCGGTGGGGGTGAATGGCAAAGCGGGGGATT
>JAFGED010000118.1 GCA_016931785.1 Anaerolineae bacterium | reverse complement strand
CTCGGTGGTTTCTGGTGTTATGTTATCACACTTGGGTTACCGCAGGTTCACCTTGGGGTTACCGCGAGGTTACCGTTTGGATCAGTAGGGCAGGTTGGCGGCGGCGGTACATCGACGACGTCGCACGGGTTGTCCATTTGGCTTTGTCTTGATTTTATTGCCAAATCATGCCAGCCGCCTACCTGCCGCCAGAGGAATGGCGGGTAGCCGCTCTCGTCTTGCTTGGTTCAGGGATGATTAGGGGCAGATGTAACTTGTGAGCGGGCCGCTCTTCTCCAAAGTCGCGGACAACCCGCCCTACTGGCTTTGTGAGTGGTCTAGCGCCCCCTTCCTCTCCGCTTGCGGGGAGGAAGGGGGTATGGGGGTAGGAGGGGTAACACGCGCCCGTTTGTCGCTGGCAGCCTTGGCCGTTACCGCGGTTCCCACTTGGCCGCGTCAAAGGCGATCAGGCGCGAGACGTACGGCTCGTAGGTCACGTCGGCCAGCGAGACGTAGTCGCCCGCGCCGTTGAACCAGTAGGTGCCCAGTGAGACCCAGGCATTGCCGTAGCGCGACTGATCCACGACGCGCAGGGTGTAGCCGCCTGCGTGGTGGACCCAGTAGCGGGCCTGCGCCGTGGTGGTGTAGCGGTAGGGGATGTACACAAAGACCTCGTACTTTCCCGCCTTGAGCTCGGGGTACCAGCGCGCCCAGTTGTAGTTCGGGCGTATCTTGTCGTTGTTGTAGGTCCATAACATGCTGCCGCCATACCCCTCGTACACCGTGCGCCAGCCGCCGTACGAACCGCCTTTGGCAAATCCCGGATCGCCGTTATCGACGATCACGGTACCGGACGAGGGGGGCGGCGAGCCGATCACGCTCCACGAGAGATGGGCGACGGCCACGCCGCCATTTTCATAGTACTCCATCTTGATCGGGACGGCGCCCCCGGGCAGGTAGATATCCCCGGTGTACGTTGATGCCGCCTGGTCGCGCCACGACGCGATCAGCAGGTGGTCCTTCACCCACAGGCGGACGCCGTCGTCCACCGTCGTCGTGAAGCGGTAGTTGCCCGCCGGCAGGTCGACGGTGCGCGTCCAGCGGACGGAGAACCCGTCCGCGCCGATGCCCGACGCGGGCGAGCCGGTGCCCCAGTTGAAATCTATCTGCGAGTCGTTCCGGGTCACCGCCGGTTCGCCGCTGAGGGACGCGTTGTTAAAGTACTCCCCGCGCCACTCGCTGATGGTGGATACGGGCGCCCACGCCAGCTTTGCCACGGCGTAGCCCAGGTTCTCGTAGAACTCGACCACCACCCAGTGATGCCCGGCGGTCAGATACTTGTCGGCGGTGAAGGTCGAAGCGGCATGGTCGTTCCACTGGTCGACGATGAGGGCGCTATCGACCCACACGCGAATGCCATCGTCGCTGGTGACGGTGAAGCGGTAGGTGCCGTCCGTCACGTCGATGTACTTTGTCCAGCGCGCCGAGAAGCCGTCACTGGTGACGCCGGAACCCGGGGAGCCGGTGCCCCAATCGTGGTCGAGGCCGGTCTCCTCGCGCTGGAGCGATGGCGTGCCTGAGAGTGTCGTGTTGTTCCAGTAAGACGCCTGCCAGAGCGGGTCCGAGTGTCCATCCTGGGCCATCACTGGCGAGGCCACGATCAGCATCAGGGCGAGAGTGATCAGGGTACACATTTTCTTGTACATTTTGATGCCTCCTATCGATTTTGAGCGACCTTTGGATTCTACGAGCACCTACAGTCGCTCGTTGTATGCCAGGTGCTCTACTCCCGCCCGTGTTTATCAGACGTTCTACTTCCCTTCTTTGTTCCGCTTTCTCCATGCTATCACGTCAGGTCCTTTGCCCAATACGACGTACGAGACGCGCAGATGTTACATCACGGCGTTACAAAGCTCCATCCCCCTGAGCGACGGCACATGGCTACGACGCGGCCATCTCGAATGCGGATGTATCTACACGCGTTGTTCCACTCGAATCCCGTGACCTCTTGATAGAGGGTCTCGAATCCTTCTTCTGGGGCGACTGCCCATCCCAGCCCATCCCGCAACTCGGGGTTGTTTCGCCATACTTTGCCAAATCCCCTGATCGGTTGGTACAGGCCCACGGGTGGCACGATAGATGGGTCGCTCTCTGGTTCGGCAGAGGTCCACGTATCGACAAAGACCTGCACGGCGGGGCCTTCTGTGCTACTGTCGTAGAGGACAAAGATGACGCCTTCGCCGTCATAGTCGCCCGAACCCCAAACATCGCTGTAGACGTACTCGCCGTGCTCCATCCAGATCATGCGCCCGTGCTCAAAGACCTGTTCGGCTGCCCAGGATGATTGTGCCGGTCCGCTTGGGCATAGCCGTGAGGAGGTGGCAAAGAAGAAACTATAGTCACAGTGGAAACGGACGGAGAGGGAACTGGTGGCGGCCTCGCCTGCGGTGCTAAAGACGGTCAGCTCAAAATCGTGCCAATGGGCGCCCTCGCCGGAGCTTGCTGTGACGACCATACTTCCGCTAGGAGGGACATCCCGCTCAAAACTACCTGGGGCCAGGGCGGTCGTTTTCTTGAGGATAGCTCGTACGCCGGTCGAGTGCCAGGCCAGCGTGATCGAGTCGCCGACATCGATCTCCATCGGGTCGGCGGTGAAACTCAGAATGACCGGCGGTGGCTCTGGGGTTGCGATAGGGGTAGGCGATGGCGTGGTGGGAGAGGGGACTGGAGTGGCTGTGTCCGTAGCCATAGGCGTGATCGTTGGGAGCGGCATGGTGGGCGTTGCTGTGGATGCGGCAGTGTCCTTCGGCGTAGGAGGAGAGGTTGCGATTGGCGTGAGGTCATCTCTCCTCGTGATGCCTATGGAGCAAGCAAGTGACAGGGTGCAGACGAGGCAAAGAATCGCGCAGGTCGTTCGCTGGTTACGCATTTCACTCTCCTTACATTGCCCTGTGGCCTACTCGATGTAATCCCACGTGCCATCATCGTACAGGATAAAGACGTGGTTTGCGCGGCTCAGCAGGACGAGGCCGTGTTCGAATTCCTGCCACGTCGTATAGAATCCCGCCTCCTTCTCCAGCGCCCAGCCCAACGCGTCGCGCACGTTGGGGTCGCCGCACCACTGCCGGTTGAAGCCGCGCACCGGTTTGTACAATCCCTCTGGCGCGCCCCCCAGCTCGGGGCAGGCGTCGTCGGGGTCGCCCTCGACGTAGGGGTCGTCCTTGACCTGATAGGTGCCGCTGTCGTTGAAGAGGATGTAGGCTACGTCCTGGTCCTCCTTCCACAGCATGCGCCCGCGTTGGAAGGTCTGCTCTGCGGTCCAGCTCGGCTGCTGGTAGGAGGTGGGGCAGCCCAAGGCGGATACGTACTCGGGGTTAAGGCCGAGCCTCGGCTGCAACGCCGGCCCGATGGTGAGCGCGCAGGGGGTGGGCGTGGGGGTCGGGGGTTTGGTGGGGGCGCTGGTCGGCGGGTGGGTGGGAGGCGGGGTGGGCGTGTGGGTCGCCGTGGGCGATGGCGATGGGGTCGGGGTGTGCGTGTGAGTGGGCGCTATCGCCGTCGCCGTCGCGGTCGGCGGTAGCACCGTGACCTGCACGATCACCTCGCGCCGGACGATGCCGATGGTGCAGGCCGTCAGCAGCGGGCAGACGAGCAACAGATACAACACTTTCTTCTTGAACATCTCACTTCCTCCTCAAGATCTTATTTGGGCGGCCCGTAGCGCGAGATGCCGCTGTAGGTGCCGAACCACAGGTCGCCGTCTGAGGCCACGACGATGGCCTGGACGATGTTGTCCGCCAGGCCGTCGGCGGTGGTGAACGTCGTCCACGTGGAGCCGCCACGTCCTGAGCTTGCCGAAGGATCGAAGCGTGCGGCTCCGCCCAGGGTGCCCACCCAGATTGCGCCGTCGGGCGCGACGGCGATGGCGTTGACCTGGTTGTGCGGCAGGCCATCGGCGGTGGTGTACGTGGTCCACGATGCGCCGTCGAAGCGCGAGATGCCGCCCTCGTTGGTGCCCAGCCACAGCGCGCCATCCTGGTCCACCGCCGTGGACAAGATCGTGGTGAGCCCTATGCCTTCTCTAGCGTATAGTCCATCCGCTTGTGTGTAGGCCGTCCAGGACTCGCCATCCAAGCACGACACTGCGCCGGTGAGCTCGCAGCATACCAGGCCGCCGGGGGTCGTGATGACGCGCCGGATCTCGTTGTATGGCAGGTCGTTTGTTGGCAGCACGGTGATGACATCGTACGTCGTCCAGGTTTCCCCATCGAAGCGAGATACGCCAGTGCGGGTCCCGAACCACAGCGCGCCATCGGCGGCCAAGGCGATATCGTTGACAAAGTTGTCTGCCAGTCTGCTATTGGCCGCGGTGTACACCGTCCACGTTTCTCCATCAAAACGCGCGACGCCGTGCCCATGGGAAATTGAGCGCGAGGCGTATGTGTAGGTGCCAACCCAGATTGTGCCGTCAGGTGCGAGGATGAGATTCCCAAAACTGACGCCCGGCAGAATGTCCTCTGCAGAGTACGTGGTCCAACTCGTGCCGTCGAAGCGCGCGATGCCGGGGTACGTGATGCTCCACAGCGCTCCGTCCGGGGCCAGGACGATAGACGGGCTTATCGTGACCCCCATACCGCTGCCCGGACAGGTAACCCAATCCCCGCCTCGTCCCGGACCCGCCGCAGGGTCGAAACAGGCCGGCCCGGCTGAGGTGAAGAACCACAACAGCCCATCGGTGGTTACGACGGCATTGTTCACCCGGCTGGCTATCAGTTTATCGTCGGTGGTGTACGTCGCCCAGCACCTGCCATCGAAGCGAGAGACCCCCTGGCCGTGCTCGAAATACGTCCCCTCGTCCCAGGTCAGGGTGCTGGCCCACACGTCGCCGTCGGGCGCGACGGTGACGCCATCGACGGCATTGCTTGGCAGGCCGTCCTTTTCGGTGTAGGTCACCCAGCGTGGAGAGCCTGTGTCCTCGAAGCGCGTCAGGCCGCCATGGATTGAGCCGAACCAAACCGCACCGTCGGGCGCTATGGCGATGGACGAGACACCTTTGATCGCCGGGGAGTCCTGCTCGGTGTAGATGGTCCACTCTACGCCGTCAAAGTAGGAGAGGCTGGTGTCGGTGCCAACCCACACGGTGCCGCCCTCGGCTGCGGCGATGCAGCTCGGGTATGTGTCGGCGGATGGTTTTGAAGATAGGGGCGTCCATCTCTCGCCGCTGTGTCCTGAGGCGGGCGTTCCGCCCGAAGCCGAAGGATCAAAATGGGAGATGTCCCCTCCGCCCGTATAGGCCCATACCATCCCGTCGGGCGCTACATCGAGGGCGTAGACGTCGTTGCTCGGCAGGCCGTCGGCGGTGGTGTACGTGGTCCAGGCGACGCCGTCGAAGCGGGTGACGCCGCTCGTGTATGCGCTGAACCAGATCGTACCATCGGGTGCCGCGGCGACTGCCCAGACGCGGTTATTCGGCAGGCCGTCTGCGGTGGTGTACGTGCGCCAGCCATGGCCGTCAAAGCGCGCCAGGCCGCCATCGAAGGTGCCAACCCAGACTGCGCCATCCGGGGCCACGTCGACCGAAAACACCTCGTTGTCCGGCAAACCATCGATGGTGGTGTACTTGGTGTACGTGCCGTCGGCCTTCCATTTGACCAGGCCTCCCATGGTCGCGGCCCACAGGTTGCCCGCCGGATCGACGGCCAGGTCATTCACGTCGTTGCCGTTCGTGTAGGCGGTCCAGACTGGCGGCGATGGAGGCGCGGCCGTTTCGGTGGCCTGTGGGGCGGGCACAACTGGCGTGGCGTCTTTTTGCTGCACCACGCCCATCACGCAGGCCAGCGACGAGAGGCAAACGAGTAAGCCGGTAATAATGCGTCGTGTCATATCTCACCTCTGTACCGGTGTTAGGTTCAGCGTCGCCGGATCGACGCGGGCGGCGCCGTCGGCCGTCCCAAACCACAGCCAGCCGTCGGCGTCCTCGGCGATGGCGTATACTTGATCGTTAGGCAGGCCGTCGCGGGCGGTGAACTGTCGCCAGTCCCTCCCGTCGTAGCGGAAGGCGCCCTTCAGGGTGCCTATCCACACGGCGCCGTCGGCGGCGATGTGCAGCGCCGGGCCGTGTGGGTCCTTGACGGGGGGCAGCAGCCGCCACTCTCCGTCGACGTACTGCCGTACGGTGCGATTCTCTTGTCCTTCAACGATAGTGGCAGATCCGGCGGGGCCAAGCTCGACGGCAAAGACCTCGCTGCTCCAGCCGATCGACCAGGTCCCGTCCATGTAAAAGGCCAGGCCGCCGGGCGTGGCGCACCACAGCGTGCCGTCGGAACCGACCTCGATATCGCGGGTGAGGTAGCCGATGCGGTCCGCCGGGTCGGCGATGCGCTCCCAGGTGTGGCCGTCCCAGCGCATGACGCCTGCTTTATCGGTGCCGATCCAGGCCGTGCCGTCGGGAGCCACGGCCACGTCCCACACGGTGAGGCCGGCCTGCTCCTCGGTGAGCGGGTAGGCGGTCCACGCGCGGCCATCGAAGCGGGCGACGCCGGCCGGCGTTTCGGTGCCGCCCCAGATGGAGCCATCTGGGGCGGCGGTGATGGCGCTGACGTACGGGCCGGGCAGGCCGTCGGCGACGGTGTAGCGGGCCTGTATGGCCCCGCCGGCGTAGCGGGCCAGGCCGCTACCCCACACGCTCATCCAGATGCTGCCGTCGGGGACGGCTTCAATCGCGTCGACTCTTTCCCCTTCCAGGATGGTCGACCACTGCGGAGCGATCTCTACCGGCGCCCAGGCCACTTCCTCCGGGGCCAGCACCAGCAGCTCGCCATCCCCCGTGCCGACGAAAAGCTGCTGGCGACCGTCCGCCAGGGGCGGCGTGAGCGCGGCGGCAGTCAATCCGCGAAGCCAGCCCCGCCCGACCAGCCGTTCGTCGAGGGACCGTTGCCACGTGTCGCCGTCGTCGGTCGAGCGGAACAGCGTGTCGCGGGTGAGGACGTAGACGGTGTGGTCGGCAGCTAGGTTCGGCGAGGGCATGACCGCTTCCACGGTCGTCGTCAGGCCGAAAACCCGGTTGAGGGAGACCGCGTGCCACGTCTGGCCGCCGTCGGTGGAACGTTTGACGCGCTGCGGCTCGGCCCCCAGGCGGAAGCGCACCTGGGAAGCCATCGGCTTGGGAGGCAGGATATCTTCCGGGTAGGGCAGGGCGGCTTTCTCGGTGGTCGTCATCACCGGCGACCAGCTCGCCCCCCGGTCGGTGGAGCGGTGAACCGACCAGCCGCTTTCGGCGGGGACGATGCGGTCGTACTTGGCATAGGCCAGCAGCGTGCCGTCGGCGGGGTAGCCCGGCGAAAGGATAATGTCTTCAATGCGCAGGTGGGATAGGCCGTTCCACAGCGGTTCCCAGGTGTCGCCGCCGTCGGTCGAGCGGTACACGCCGGCGCCCTCGCCGGTGTAGATGTACCCGCCGGCAAACAGGGTGCGGTCCTCGGCAAACCCCGGCGATACGGCCAGGGCGAGCGCAAGGTACTCGCTCTCCGGCAGCCCGCCGCGCAGCCGCGTCCACGTCTGGCCGCCGTCGGTCGAGCGGTACAGCTTGGCCGGGGCGTAGGCGGATTCGCCCCAGAAACCGGCAAAGAGCGTGCGGTCGGCGGCATAGTTTGGCGATAGCGCGATCAGCCCCACGGCCGTACCAGGAAGCGGCTCGACGCCGCCGCCCGGTGGATCGTAGGTGCCGCCTTGCTCGGCAAAGACGACCAGGTCGCCGCCGTCGAAGGTGTAGAGGGTGCCGCTCTCGGCGTCCAGCGAGTGGACGCAGGCCGCGGGCAGGGTTCCCACCGGCGTGAGCGCCGGCAGGTCCAGGACCAGCAGGCCGTCGTTGTAAGGCGCGTACATCTGGGCGGTGCGGGGATTGGTCACGCCTCCCGCCAGGCCGTCGCGCCAGGTCTCGAGCGCACCGCCGGGACCATAGACCATCAGGTTGTTGTAAACTGTGTAGCGGGCGTATTTTTCGCCCCGGTAGGTGCGGCCGTCGACCGGCTCGTTCAGGATAAAGCGCTCCTCGCAGCCTTTTACGGCGGCAGGGGTTTGGGCCGGGTCGGTGATTGGCTCCAGGGTGGTGGCGTCGAAAAAGCGCGGGCCGATCACGCGTCCTGGGCCGCCGCTGCTGGCGCGGGTGAACATATCGATCACCAAAAGGTTGCGTTCGGGGTAGACGTAGGCGCGGTGCGCCGCGATGTTTCCCGTGCACCTGGGGCACGTCTGTGCACTGACGTCGGGCAGCAGGTCGCCCGTAACCTGCCACGTTTCTGCGTCGGCGCGATAGACGGTGTCGTCGACGATGTACACCTCATCGCGCAGTGGGTTATAGACCGGGATACCCGGTTGGTGAAACTCGCCTGGCAGGGTGATCTCGCCCAGCTTTTCCAACGTCGCGCCGTCATAGACCGAGACGCCGCTGTGGCCGACGTAGATCCGATCCCGGCTCGTATCGAGGGCGACGGCGTTGCCGGAGATAACGTGCGTCACAGCGAGGCTGGTGGTATCCACCACGGTAATGGTATCTCCATAGACGAACCATCGGGGGCTGGCGTAAAGCCGCTCGTGAGCGGCGTCGAGGAGCAGCTCCCCTCCGGCTTGCAGCACGACCAGCTCGGCATAGGTCTTGGCGTCGAGGACGTGCAGTTGGCCGGCGGTGTCGGTGACGTACAGCCGCCCGGTGTCTCTATCCAGCAAGAGGTCGTGCAGCCATGTTCTCTCAGGGGCCAGCGAGAGCCGCCTTTCGAGGGCCGGGAAGGGGCTGGGGGCCGGCGGCGTCTCTGGTTGGGCGGGCATCAGCTCGTCCCGCCGGGCGACGCCCACGGTGCAGGCCATCGTCGTCACACAGACCAGTATTCCGATCAAGCACAGCGAGCGTTTGGTAGGCATTTCGTGGTCTCCTCAAGCAGCCGATTGGCTCGACGATATCAATCGTCGCCTAGCTGGATCAGCTCCTCTCCCGCCAGGGTGAGCCTCAAGACATGCGGTTTGGCGGGACAGCCGATCTCCTTTGCGAATGTCGGCATCATATTATCATGTCTGGGTTCCCCCGAGTTCACCGCCGGGTTACCAAAAAGTTACCGTCGAAGCTCCTAATCCACCGTGATTTTCGACCAACCACAGCCGAACCCAATGCTCTGCAAGTGCCAGACGTTCCCGTCGAGGGCGAGTATATAGATCGATGAGTGCCTTCCGTATCCCGGCACCCGTTGCGCGGTCGTGGTAAAGGCGGTTTCCTGGTCGACCGCCCATCCCAACCGCTCGCGCACCTCGGGGTTTTGCCGCCAGACCAGTCCGAACCCGCGCACCGGTTGGTAGAGACCGTCGGGCGGCGCGAGGGAGGGGGCGTGGTCGGGCTGGCTTGGGTCCCACTCGTCGGCAAACAGCTTGGCGGCCCGTTCCGATCCCGGTGGCACGTCCTCGAACAGGACGTAGATCGTTTCTCGTTCCTTGATCCAGATCATCGTGCCGCGTTCAAAGTGCTGCTCTGCGGCGTCGCTGGTGAAGGCCGGCTCGGGGCAGCCAAAGTCGGCGCATTGGCCACAACAGTCTGATCGCCATCCCGGAGAGAAGAACAAGGAAGTGGGGCAGGGGAATTGGATGTGGATGGTGGCGATGTCGGTTTCTCCCTCCCCCCTTGTGGTCGTGAGGCTGAACACGACGCAGCCGCACTGGTCGGGTTTCGTCTCGTAGGTGAAGGTGCCGGAGGTGCCGACGGGCACCTGCTGTGAGAGGTGAATGCCGAGGGTGGCTTGAATGGCCCCTGTGGTCTCCCATTCAAACGCAATGGTGTCGCCGGGATCGGCTTGTCCCTTGACGGGCGGCCAGGAACCGTTGTCTTCGAACACGGTGACGTCGCCGGTGGCGGCCTTTCTCACGCTGGCACGAAAGTGGTGAATGATCGGGGTCGAGCCTGCCTCCGCAATCGCCGTCGAGGGCGATGTTGGGGCCGCGACCGGTGCAGGCGTCGCGGCTGGTGTCCGAGTCGGCGCGGGCGATGTGACACTGCCCGTCGGCACGGCGGGCGTATCGGGTGCGGCTGCCTCGCGCTGAGCGGGGCCCGCTGTGCAGGCCATTAGGAACAGACAACTGAGCAGAAATAGGGCAAATTCGCGCATGTGAATAAACTCCTTCTTGATGCTTTTGAGTTTCTTCACCATGCTACCACACCCGGGTTACCATAGATTTACCGCCAGGTTACCGTGAGGTTACGGGGAAAAGGTGTAAGCACAGCTTACGCAGGGGGCTGCCGTCACCCTCTCAATCCCCCGCTTTACGTGGGGCTCGGGCTTTTCCCTTAGGAGGCTCCCCGGCGCGAAGCGTCGGGGAGCCTCACTGCACCTATGATACGCGGATTACGGGAGGGATGCTCTACGGAGGACGTCCGATTGTCAGGCGATCATCCGGCGGGAAGGCGGCAGTTGTTCTACGAGAGGCTGCTATCTATGGCCCGGCTTGCTGGTTACTGAGGCAGCGTCACCGTGAAGGTGGTGCCTTCTCCTATCTGGCTCTCCGCGGAGAGGGCGCCGCCGTGCTGCTCGACGATGCGCTGCACGATGGAGAGCCCCAGGCCGCTGCCCTCGACGTAGCGCCCCCGCCGCCGCTCGACGCGGTACAGCTTCTCAAAGATGTGGGGGAGGTCCTGGGCCGGGATGCCCTCGCCGGTGTCGATCACGCGGGCGATCACGCGTTTCTCGTCCGCGGCGAGGCGCACCGTCACCGACCCGCCCTCGCGGTTGTACTTGATGCCGTTGTCCAGCAGATTGATGAACACCTGCTTCAAACGGGCCTGGTCGGCCGAGATGCGGGGCAGGCGGCCCTCACGCTGCAGGTTCAGGGAGATGGACCGCTGCTCCGCCAGGTCGGACATCTGCAGGATGGCGTCCTCGACCACGGCCTCCAGGTTCACCGGGCGGCGGTCGAGGGCGAAATCCGGCATCTCTAGCTTGGAGAGCAGCAGCAGATTATCGACCAATTGGGTCAGGCGCGCGGCTTCCTGGGCCACGATGCGCAGCGAGGTCTGGCGCGCGTCGTCCTCGGCCAGCCCTTCGCTGACGGCGGCCACGTGGCCCTGGATCACCGTCAGGGGCGTCTTGAGTTCGTGTGAGGCGTTACTGACAAAGTTGCGGTAGAACGCCTCGCGATACCGCTTGGCGGTGAGGTCCTCGAGGACGATGAGCGTCAATCCCGTGCGCAGCGGGGTGGCCCGCACCTGGAGCTTGAGGCCCGATGGCGCGTCGAGGCTGCGCACGTCGGCGGCGTGCTGCCGCTGTGCCTCCTGCACGACCGCGGCCAGCGGCCCCGTGATCCTCTTTGGAAAGGGCTCCCGGCCCCACAACTGGCGCGCCTCGCTGTTGGCCAGCACCACCTTGCCATCGGTGCGGACGATCAGCGCGCCCTGGGCCAGCGTCTCCAGTAACTCGGCAAAGCGGTCCAGTATCACCCGGCGGCTCCACCACCAGTCGACGACGAACCCGAGCAGGCCCGCGACGACGATCACCGTCGGCGCCACCAGGAGAAAGCCCACCAGGTCAAAGTAGATGAGCCAGTCGCTCATCAGCGATAGTCCTCGAACTTGTAGCCCACGCCGCGCACGTTCAGGATGTAGCGGGGCGACTTGGGGTCGGGCTCCAGTTTCTGACGCAGGGCCCAGATGTGCTTTTCCACCGTCTTTGTCTCGACGTCGTCGGGGTAATCGAACACCTGCTCCAGCAGTGTGGACTTGCCGATGGCCCGCCCGGCGTTATAGACCAGGTGCTGGAGCAGGTCGAACTCCTTTGGGGCCAGCTCGATTTCTTGCCAGTCAGCTTCCTTTAGCACCCACACCTTGCGCCTGGCCGCGTCGACGCGCAGGTAGCCGTCGATCTCCACGGAGCGCGGTGGCAGCCGGGCCTTGATGCGCGCCAGGAGCACGCGCACGTCAAAGGGCTTGGTGACGTAATCATCAGCCCCGAACTCAAAGCCCAGCTCCAGGTCGGTGACGGCGTCGCGCACGGTGAGGAAGATGACGGGCGTCTCGTCGCCGCGCTCGCGCAACTGGCGGCATACCTCCAACCCGTTCAGCTCGGGCATCTCGATATCGAGCACGATCAGGTCGGGGTTGACCGTCTCGGCCTGGTAAAGGGCATCCGGCCCGTCACCTGCCGTCGTCACGCGGTAGCCAGCGCGCTCCAGCGCCGGCTGGACGAAGGAGATCACGTTCGGATTGTCGTCGACCAACAGGATTTTGGTTTCCATAGGATTTTTAACCCTCTGGGCGCTGCCGTCATTATATCCCATTTTGCCCCTGGAAGAAAAGTCACGGATGGGCTCGGGTGTGTTTGTCCTCTGGGACTTGCATTTCGCGTCCTTTTCGATCAGGCATCTCTCCCCCCCCTCAATCCCCCCCGCTGGGGGGGAAGCCGAACTCTCCCCCTAGCGGGGGGAGTTGGAGGGGGGAGAAAACATCTGCCAAGGGCTATTTCCAAGTGCAGTGTTGCCCCCAACTACAAACACCCCCATGGGCCCGCAATCATTCGACTGCGATCTTTTCCCAACTGCTCATCTCTGGACCCAGGTGCCAGACGTCGTCATCGAGCGCGCGCAGGTAGGTGGAGTTGTACTTGTACAGCGTCGTGTGCTGCACGATGGTCTCGAAACCCGTCTCCTCGTCGATGGCCCATCCGAGCCGCTCGCGCACCGTGGGGTTTTGCCGCCAGACCAACCCGAATCCCCGTATTGGCTGGTAGAGGCCATCGGGCGGGGTGAGCGTTGGATCGCGGTCGGGCACGCTCTCGTCCCACTCGTCGTTAAAGCCCTGCCACTTGGGGCTGTGCACGTCGTCGGCGTACAGCACGTAGATGCGGTCCAGCTCCTCGATCCAGATCATCGTGCCGCGCTCGAAATGCTGCTCGGCGGCGGCGCTGGTGACTGGGGATGTCGGGCACACATCTGGCGCGGGCGAGAAGAACCAGGGATCGGGGCAGCGCAGGGGCACCGTCAGGCTGGCGCTGGCCGAGCGTTCGGCCGCGTCGTACACATAGAGTTGGAACATGACCCAGTTACGCTCGTGCGGCTCGATCTGGTGTGAGAGGGCGCCGCTGGCAGCCACGTCCCAGCCGGATTGGGGCATCTGGTAACTCGGCGGGATCTGGTAGATGATGGCCTTGGTGGCGCCCACGCTTTCCCATTCCAGCACGATCGTGTCGCCCGGATCGGCCTCCGCCACGTTGGCCCGGAAGTAGAGAATGGCGGGGCCTGAATCCGGTCTTTTGGTCGGCAAGGGAGGAACTGGCGTTGCGGTTGGCATGATCGAGGGAACAGGCGTCGTAGTTGGCACAGGCGTGCTCGTCGTTTCGGACGTCGCCGCCGGCTGCGGTGTAGCGCTCGACGTCGAGGCAGCGGTGGGGGCGGCGGGCGAAAGCTCCGCCTGCTGGACGACGCCTACCGCGCAGCCCAGTAACAATGGGTAGGCGAGCAAGGATAGGATAATGATCTTGCGCAAAGGTGCATCTCTCATTTTTGATCGGCTTTCAGAGACAGTATACCACAGCATAGTTACTGGGGATTCACCCATAGGTTACCGCAAGGTTACCGTTTTCGACTGCGGTCCAAGGAGTTGTCTTCACAGGCCTTTATGGGCTACCGAGCACTACCGGCAGATAGATCTTTTGCATATCCGCGACGATCCACGCCGGTCGCTCCCACGCGCCTCCGGTGCCGTCCTCCAGAAAGGCTACGGTGTAAGCGGGTAGAGAATCGAGAGTGGTGGACAGCGCCAGCTGATAGGTCACGGTCACGCTCGCTCCGGCGCTCAGGGGCCCGGTCCAGCGTAGGGTGTCGGTCAGCACCTCGGTTATCGCGCCGCCGCCCTCCAGCGTCAGGGATGAGGTGATGAACGTGGCGCCGGACGGCAGGACGTTCGTGACCACCGCCGTGGGCGCGTCGCCGGGTCCGGCGTTGACGATCGCCAGCGTGCAGGTGACCGTGCCGCCGAACTGGGCGGGTGAGGGATCGCACCGCAGCGTCGAGTGGGTGAGGTCCGGCGCGCTGACCCGCACCACGGCGGTGCGGCGGAAGTGAATGGCCTGATCCTCTATGCCCAGTCGAGCCGTGTTGGCGATCTGGGTGAGAGCGGGGAGGCCGGTCGTCGCCGTGGCCTGGTAGGTGATGGTCAGGCTGGCCCCTGCCGCTAACGGCCCCTCCCAGGAGACCCGGCGGGCGGGCGCATCGTAGGATGCCGGACCCGTCAGGCTGCCGCCGACCCATGTCAAGCTCAACGGTAGGGTGTTAGAGAACGAGGCGGTGATCGTGGCGGGGCCGTCGTTGCGCAGCACGGCGGTGTAGGTGAGGGTTTGCCCCCCCGCAATCCCCTCCACAGGGGGGGATGTTTGGAAGGTCGAGCTGCCCAGCCAGGAGAGCCAGCCCACGGTCTGCCGCATAACCTCGGGACGCACCTCCTCTGGCAGCGCCTCGAAGGGGAAGGCGAAAAAGGTCGTAGCGTGATCCCCGTCCCGGCGCGCCAGCCCAATCCCGCGCCGGGCTTCATCACGGAAGGACACGGCGGTGCCCGGCGTCGGCTCGACCGCGTCTGCCAGGTTCTCGAAGGGATAGTCGAGCGCCCACGGTCCCAGCCCTGCACCGATGGGGTCCCCCGGCGCGCCTCGCGCCAGCGCAGGCAGGGCCTCCTCGGCGTAATTCAGCACGCCCAAGTAACCCTGGCTGAACGGCTTGTCGTGGTGGTAGTACAAAAAATCCTGGGACGAGAGGAGCAGCCGCCCGCCTCCGTCGAGATAGGCCGCCAGCGTGACGGTCTGGTCGGCGGTCAGCGGGCGAAACCAGTCGTAGCCGGTCCACCACACGACGACGGGGTACCATTGCAGGACCTCCAGCGGGGGGCTGTCCTCCACGCACCAACCGGTCGCGGGGCACGTCTGCCAAAAGTCGTAGGGGATGCCCGCCTCGTCCAGCGCCGTCTCGTATTTCTCCCGCTGCTCGTAGAAGATGTCGTCATCCACCAGCAGCACGGGCGCGGGGGCCTTGCTGGTGATGGTGGCGGTCTGGGCCAGGGTGGGGGAGAGGGTGGAGCGGGCGGCCAGCGTGATCACGTCCCGCGCGTCCCACGCGGCGGAGGCGGGGATGGTGACGGTCACGACGACGGTGGCCGAGGTGCATGGGGATAGCGTTAGGGCGGATGCGCTCAACTCGCTGGGCCACGACGCACCGTCGAGCGTGAGGGTGAAGGTATCGGTGCTGCCTGCCTGGCCCACGTGGCGCACCCGCAGCGTGTGGGTGACGGCGGCGCCGGGCGGGCCGACGCGTGTTTGGGATGCGGGCGTCACTTCCAGACCCGCAGCGGGAGGATCGGCCGATAGCCAATCCAGCACGCGGTCCAGCACCTCCCGGCGGGCCGCTCGATCGTCGATGGCCTCGAAGCCGAAGGAGAGATAGAGTGCGCGATAGTCCAGGCAGGTGCCCACGCGCACGCCTCCGCAGCCGCCTTCCGCGTAGGCGAACACCGGCGCGGCGGCATCGGGATCGATGACGGCGATCTCGTCGGGAAAGCCCTGGTTATCGGCCCCGCCGGAGCCGGTGATGGTGATCGTGAGCCCGGCAAAGAGGTCATCCGGTGATCCCTCTAGCGCCCAGTTATTGGCGTTATCCCGCGCCAGGCGGACCTTCAGATAGTCCCGATAATAGGGGCTATGACTCCAATAGTCGTCCAGGAAGCCGATATCCTGCCCGCTGAGGAACAGCCGCCCGCCGGCGGAGAGGTAGCCCGTGACCGCGTCCTCCGCGCCGATGTAGGCGGGGGCATCCGCCGGGGCAGTCCAGATCACGATGTCGTACGACTGCAGGTCGGATGCCGTGGGCAGGTCGTCGGGCAGGCGGCGGATGGGCCACTCGTCGTAGGCGTAGGCCAGATCGTCCAGCGCCTGGCGATAATAGGCGGCTTGGCTTTCGTTGTACCAGCGGCCGCTATCGACCAGCAGGATGGATGGAGCGGGCGGCAGGGCCAGATCGGCGGTGGTGACCTGTCCGGCGGTGATCGTCGCCGTGGCGGTGACCACCCGGTAGCCCAGGCTGCGGGCGCGGACGGTGTAGGTGCCCGCGGGCAGGGTGAAGGTATAGGCGCTGGTCGTGGTCTCTCGCGGCGTGCTCAGCGCGGTCACGGTGGCGGTGATCGGCTGGCCGGTTGCCGCGTCGGTGATCTGGCCTTGTAGGGCGCCCGCCGGTAGCGCGGTGAGGGGGACGTCCACCACGGTCGTCGTATCGGTCGTCACCCCCACTGCCCAGACCGTGGCCGGCGCGTAGCCAAAGGCCGAGACGGCCACATCGTAAGTGGAGGGGGCCAGCGCCAGCTCGTAGTGGCCGCCCGCGTCGGTGGCGGTCGTGCCGCCGCCCGCGCCAGCGTGGGGCGCGGCGGAAACGAGCGCCCCTTCGATGGGCGTGCCGTCCCCCGCCTGCGTCACCGTCCCGGTGATAAAGCCGGGGTGGGCCAGCGAGGCCACGGCGGCGAAGGCGTCGACCCGGCCCCAGCCGGTGTCGTTGTTGGGCAGGGAAGCGCCCAGGGGCGCGGCGGTGCTGGTGATGGCGCGCGCGGTGCAGGCGATGCTCAGCGTGGGACTGACCGAGCGCAGCAGTGCGACGACGCCGGAGACGTGCGGGGCGGCCATCGACGTGCCTTGCCTCAGACCGTACCCTCCGCCGGGCAGGCTGGAGCGCACGCGGATGCCGGGCGCGGCCACGTGCGGCCGAACCTCTCCCCATGGGGAGGGGCCGCGGCTGGAAAAGTTGGTGACCTGGTCGTATTCATCGGTCGCGCCGACGGCGAATGCCTCCGGCAGGGAAGCGGGCGAGCCGACCGTGCCCGCGCCGGGGCCGTTGTTCCCGCTGGAAAAGACGGCAAAGATACCCGCTGCCCGCAGCGCTTGCAGGTCGGATTGGAAGGCGGTCACATAGCCGTTGTTGTTGCCCCAGGAGCAGTTGACCACGTCGGGGGCCAGCGCCGGATTGCCGCCGGGGGCCAGCAGCCATTGGAACCCGGCGTGGATCCACGAGTCGTAGGCGCCTCCGGCGTTGTTGAATGCCTTGACAGCAATCCACCGTGCGCCTGGCGCGACGCCGATGCCGCCTTGCCCGGCGACGGTGCCCATCGTGTGCGTGCCGTGACCGTGGTCGTCTACCGGATAGACCGCACCCAGGTCGGTGGCGTCGTACCAACTGTAGGCGTGGTTGGCCGGGCCGTGAGGGTCGTAACCCCGGTAGTTGCCCTGCAGCGCCGGATGGATCCAGTCCACCCCTGTATCCATCCCCGCCACGACCGCGCCGGTGCCGGAGATGTGGAGCGAGGCCCAGACCTCGTCGGCGCGGATTTGGGATACGCCCCACTCGACGGATTGCAGATTCTGGACCGCAGGTTGTGGGGTTTCCGGCCTTTGGCTTGAATTTTGAGATTGGAGATTTGAGATTTCTTCTACGATCCACTGGCGGTAGTGGTCGAGCTGTACGGAGGCGACTTCGGGGCGGGTGGCCAGTTCGTGGATGACCGCCGGTCGGGCTTGGACGGCGATGGCATTGACGACCCAGAATTGGGTGTATTGCTCGATATCGCCGGTGGCTTTTGACTCGTCCAGGTAGGGGACGAGCGAGACCTGCGATCGGGTTGCCGTATCCTGTAGCGCCGCGATGACGTGGGCGCGAGCCTCATCTGCACTCGACGCATCGGCGGCGGCTGAGCTTACATCCGTCTGGTCGCGTAGATATACGATAGCACGTATGGTGCCATCGGGTTCCGTTTCTGCCAATGCTCGCAGCAGGGCTGGCTCGATGGGACCGCCCGGTGCCGGCGTGGTTTGCGGAGCAAGCGCCTGTCCGGCGGTCGCGCTGGTGCATATTACCAGCAAAACGAGCGCCAGCGCAAATGGGACGAGGGTCCAAGTGATTCTTCTTGAGGATTGCATAACTGCCTCGCTTTCGGTTCATTCGCCTTGGGAGGCGACTGGTAGTAGAATTATACCAGCCCATCGGGGCGGCGACAATGACGCGGAGGTACCACATGGTGACGAAAAAACTATCTCGGGTATCCATCGCCCATCTGCCCACGCCGCTGGAGCCGCTGCCGCGGCTCACGGCGCAGCTGGGCGGGCCGGAGCTGTGGATCAAGCGGGACGATCAGACGGGGTTGGCGACGGGGGGCAACAAGGCGCGCAAGCTGGAGTTCCTCGTGGCCGATGCGTTGGATCAGGGGGCCGACACGCTCATCACCGGCGGGGCGGCACAGTCCAACCACGCCCGCCAGACGGCGGCGGCCGCGGCCAAGCTGGGGCTGGCTTGCACGTTGGTGCTGCGGGGAGAGGAACCCCCGCAGATGCAGGGCAACCTACTGCTGGACCGGTTGCTGGGGGTGGAGGTGGTGTGGGCAGGGGATCGTTCTCTGGACGTGGCGATGGCCCAGGCGGCGGAGGACCTGCGGGCAGCCGGGCGGCGGCCTTACGTCATTCCCTATGGGGGAAGCAACCCCATCGGGGCCAGCGGGTACGCGGCGGCGATGGAAGAGCTGTTGGTCCAGTGCGCGGAGCGCGAGCGGACGACGGGCGTCCGTATGAATTTTGAGCACGTTGTCTTTGCCTCGTCCAGCGGGGGCACGCAATCCGGCCTGGCGGTGGGGGCGCGGGCGCTGCGGGACGTCAACGGATCATTTGATGGGCGCATACTGGGCATCAGCGTGGATCAGCCGGCCGGTGTGCTGCGCTCCATGCTGGCCGACCTGGCGACGGCCACGGCGGGGCACCTGGGATTGGGGTTCGCCTTCACTCCTGAGGATTTCGACGTGAACGACGGCTACCTGGGCGGCGGGTACGGCGTGGTAGGGGACCTGGAGCGGGAGGCACTGCGCACGATGGGCCGTGCTGAGGGAATCATCCTCGACCCCGTCTACACCGGGCGGGCGTTCGGCGGCCTGCTGGATATGATACGCCATGGCGCTTTTCGGCCTGGCGAGCGCGTCCTGTTCTGGCACACCGGGGGGACGGCGGGTTTGTTCGGGTACGGGGAGCGGGCGCTCTGAGTGCTAGGTACATTTGCCTTTGCTCGATGAACGTCAAAGCGTATGTTGTGCCTATTTCGCTGGAAACCGGGTGCTCGCTGCTTCAGGGTGCAAATGCACCCGTTTGCAGGCGCATTTGCGCCTGAGATGAATCTATGCTATTCTTTGTGGTGCAATCGTTTTTCAGTTTCAGGTACAGCCTGAGATTGCCACCTGTTGCGACCGAAGGGAGCAACAGGCATCTTCTCTTGGGATAAACGATGTCGCAAGATTCGCAGCAGAAAAGCACGAATGGCGCAGGGACGCGCCGGGCGGAAGAGCTGCCGAGTGAGCCCATCGGTTGCTATTTGCCGCTTCTTCTCGTCATGCTCGTGCTCTCGTTTGGGGCTTATCTTTACATAGTCATGTATTTGCCCCTGCTCTCGAGGGCGGATGCGCCACCGAGTTTGCTCGACAGGCTCTTGCTCGGTTTGCATATCCCCCTTGGGGCCCTGTTCAGTTGGCTGGCTTCAGGCGTCATCATCTGTCTGTTGCTCCTTCTCTGGTTCAGGCTCCCCGTTTATCTCAAGCCCCGACAGGCGCGGATTGTGTTCGCCATAGTGTTGGGCGCAGTTGCCATCTGGTGGATTGCCGGCCTGGTGGGCCGCCTGGAAGGAGCGGAACCCGGCCCGATGTTCGAACTCATCGTCGGGATGTTTTTCAGGGTGTTCTTGATGATACTTGGCATCCCGACCGAAAAAGTGATGCCACTTTTGCCCCCCGTTTCTGTCATTGTTCTCGCGGCGGGGATTCTGGTCCTGCCGGCGCTGTGGTCCCGGCGCTCGATGATCGGGCCGTTTGTCTTGCCCTTTTGGGGCGTGTTGGGCCTCTGGCTGCTGTGGTGTCTGGCCTTGATCTGGGGTATGGGAGAGTGGCGGGTCGGGATTGAGCTTTTTGTATCTATGGTGGTGGCCCTTTCGCTGTTCATGGTAGGGTTGCGGGCGGCGAGCGGTTTCGTGCTCCCGCTTCCCGGGAGGGATCACTGGGGCAAGACGCTCGGTTTTCTGCAGGATTGGATGTTGGGGTATAACTTTCCCGGCTGCGTCGTGGTGGATGAGCTGTACGAAGAGGATAGGGTGGAGGAACGGGTACCTGGTGATCGATTTAGACAGTTTGGCGAAGCCCCAGGGTTCATCATCGTTGACGACTGTCACTATGCGGTCGCGGTCTCTTCCAACACAACGTTCAAGGGGGTAAAAGGCCCCGGCGTTATCTTTACCGGCTATGCCGATCAAGTCATGCAGACCATAGACCTGCGCCCGCAGTTGCGCGCTTTTCCCGTGGAGGCGGTGACCAAGGACGGCATTCAGGTCAAGACTGTGGTTTTTGCGCCTTGCAAGATCGATTCGCGAGGCAGGCCGGCCCGGTTGGATGCACACCTGCCCTACAGTCCGGCGGCTGGCTTCAAAGCCATCCGAGCACAAGAGATGAGGCACGAAGGCCCGGGACAGACGCTCGATAGCAAAAAGCGGTACAAGTGGGAAGAGATGTCGCGCTTGATTGCGACGCGTATCTTGCAGGATGTTATCAGCCAGTACAGGTTTGACGACCTTTATGGTCCGTACCAGTCGGGAGGCGATCCCCCGCGCAAGGGCATTGCGCAAGAGTTGACGCGGCGGCTGCGTGATGAGCTCAAGGAGATGGGCATCGAGTTGGTCGGGGGTGGGATCAGCGATCTGCAGCCGGTGGCGCCCGAGGTGTACGAGAAACGGGCGGAGAATTGGAAGGAGGAGTGGGAACACAGGATCGCGCTCCAAAAGACCGAAAGCCAGGCCGAATTCATCGAGATGGTGGAGCGCGTGCGGCTGGAAGCGCAGGCGGAGCTGATCCTGGACTTGGGCCGCCGACTGGAAACGAGCCTGGCGGAGACGGAGCTTCACCCTCCGGCGGCAATTCGCCAATTTGTGACGCTTTTGGACGAGCTGATGAGGCAACAGCCTACTCTGAGTGAGGTCATACCTGAGAAAACCGCTGAGGCTTTGATGGAGATCCGTGATATCATCGGGTGACGCTGTGTTGGAGATATCGGTATGATTTCGAGATACCTGCCGCACATGAAGCGGATGCTGCTGTTTCTGGGCTTGCCCTTGTTCGTAGTTCTGCTGCTGGGGCTATCGGTCGAGGCGTGGCTGCGTGGGCCCGAGTTTATACCCGCCGTCGAGCGGGTCAATATGAATCTGATTGGAGATATGGCATCCCTCATAGCCACCGCGGTGCGCTTGGCCTTGCCCGCGATTGGCGTATTCGTCGCCGTTCCCATCATAGTCTCCGCCCTGTTTCAAAAGATATACGCCGTCGAAAGCACAGAGGAGGCGCATGATTCACTTCATCGCGTGACGTTTGGTTTGGTGGGACGCCGCCCCTTTGTCATTGTCGGGAAGGGACAGATTCTTTATGGGAAAAAGACCTTCGCCGGGCGCGTGGGGGGGCCGTTCACGTTAATCGTCTACGACGACAATGCCGTGGTCACCGAGCAGTATGGACGTATCAAGCGCATTCTGGGGGCCGGCATCCACGGGATGGAGCGCTTTGAGAAGATATGGGAGATTATCGATCTACAGCCCCAGCACTGGGTGTATCCGGTTTTTGCCATGACAAAAGAGGGGATACCCGTGCGCTGCGAGGCCGATCTCTCGTTTGTGATCGACGACCAGCCAGGAGATTGGGGATGGCCGGTACACACCGGCGGGCTCCATTCGTATTCCGAGGAGGCCGTTTTCAAGGCAGCTGCCAGCGTTTGGATGCGCGAGCCGGATCACCCCGAGCGCAAAAGGACCTGGGCCGGGCGTGTAGTGGTCGGCTTTGCCGAGGGCCTGCTGCGCGACATTCTGGCAGAGTACCGGCTCGACTGGCTTCTTGCCCCCCCGCGGCCCGGACAAGAGCATACGTCACCGGAGGAGTCTCCACGGGAAGTGATTCGTGAGCGATTGGAGGAGGGATTGCGCACGCGGATAGGAAAGGTGGGGGCCAAGCTCATCCGGGTGGATATCGGTTCGATTGAGGTGCAGGCCAGGGAGGACGAGACGACCGAAAAGCTCCAGAGTATCATACCCAAGCAGCGTGTCCAGGCATGGTATGCAGATTGGGAGGCGCGGGCGTTGGGCAGCCGGGCTGAGATGGAGGCTGCGCTCATGCGGGTGGATATGGCCCGGATAAGAGCTCAGGCCGAGGTCATCGCAGAGATTGTGGAGAACCTTCAAGAAACGATCTCAACTCAGGGAGTGGTCGAGCCCTATATCTTGGCCATCCGACTGGTCGAGTCTTTGCGTTGGATATCCTATAACGTCTATCAGCACGAGTTTACGCCGCCTGAAACAGTGCAGCGGCTAAAGCGCTTGCGGGAATCGCTTCAGAGTCCGACTGCCGAGTCGAAGAGGGAAGAGGAAGAGGAAAGGGCATGATCATCTTGCTGCCGCACTTGGTGCCGTCCGAGCTGCTCTACTATAACGAACAGTCGCCATTCATCAACGAGCTGCTGCGGGACTCTTGCTCTCATCGCCAGGATGGACTCTTTTCCGATGCCCTGCAATTTGCCCAGAGAGCCCTGAGTAACGGCCGCGAGGCGAGGGATCGCGTCAGTCAAGGGGCAGCCTGGATTTGCCTGGCAGACGTGCATCGCGAGATGGGCAAGCTTGGACCGGCGCTAGGCTATTGTCAGAAGGCCCAGCGCATTTTCAATCGCCAGCCCTCCCGCTATCAGCGCCACAATGAATCTGTCGCCGCCTACGCGCTTGGATTGGCGCATCACTTGCTTGGCAACGATGTGGATGCGCTCAAGTGGTACCAGACGGCCTGCAAGCAGTTCGAGAAGGCCCGGCAGGAGTGGACGGCGGTCAACGCTTCACGCCGGGTGGAGGACTGCGATTCTGTCCTGAGCTGGCTCGAGATTTTGACCAAGAATCTGATCGCCGACCAATCTGGCTTGGATGCGAATCTATCCACGCGCATCCAGGTGCCCATCGTTCGCTCGAACGGTGAGCGGGGCAGGTTTGCAATTGTCGAGATGGCGATCGATAGGTACAGGGTGGGCCGTGACCTGACGATCAACGGCGACTCTTTTCGGCTCCATTCCGTTAAGGGAAACCGGCGCGTCACTTTGGAGCCCGGGACCGAGTGCTACGCTTTGGAGATCCCCGACGAGGCCTGCGAGTCTCTGGAGGCCGGCGAGGGGGATTACGCGCTGGTTATTCGGGGCAAAGACGCCGATAGAGAGGGCCCCGGCGTGCTGGAGACGCTCAGCGGGACAGAGTTTGGCGATTTCAAGCGTGGCGAGGAAGGCAAGATTAACTTTGTCACCTTCAAGGCTGCGGTGGTCCTTGGCAGTGATGAGATAGCGGATGATTTCGAGGTCGGCTATATCGCCGCGCTGTTGAAACGCGAGCCCAAGCCCTCTCCCGCTCAGCTAAAGACGTCCACTCCACCGGCGCCCAAACAGCCTGCTGCTTCTCCATCCACGCCTTCACAGCCAGAACAGCCTGCGGCCTCAGTGAGCTCCTATCACAGGCTCATCCGTCTGGTCAAAGGCAATAAGGAGATAGCGGATCGTCTGATCGAGCACGAGCGCCAGCTAAAGCCGGAGGCAACCTTGGCCGAGCTTGCGGAGAGCGCCATAGCTCGCTTGGTTCGCGACAGGCACTAGGACCTTTAGCGCTCTGCGCGAAAGGCATGGCAGTTTCGGCGCCTTACGCCGCCGAAATCGCCGTTTGCAAGACTGGGCGCCGCGAAATCTTGTCTCATTTGGACAAGACTGGATATGAAGATGTCTAGATCAGAGAAACGAGTGTGATCACTATGAACCAAAACTGGCTTGCCCTCCTCGTCTCCTTCGCCTACGTCTTTGCCGCCATCGGCGCGGCCGAGGGCTTGCGCAAGTGGCTGAGCCAGGCGAAGCCTGGCACTTACAGTGTCGATTTCACGCGCAAGTTCATCCACATCGCCGTCGGCATGTGGGCCTACGGCACGGTGCTGCTGTTCGAGCGGCGCGAGTTTGCGATCATCCCGCCGCTGGCCTTTGTGGCCATCAACGCCTTCTCCTACTGGCGCGGCACCTTCAAGGCGATGGAGACGGGGGAGAAAGGCAACCTGGGCACGGTCTACTTTCCGCTCTCGTTCGCGGCGCTCATCTGGCTGTTCTGGGGCCACCCGCACCTGATCGTGGCCGGGCTGATGCCCATGACGTGGGGCGACGCGCTGGCCGCCGTCGTCGGGCGGCGCATCGGGCGCAGGCGCTACACGGTCCTGGGAAGCACCCGCTCGTTGGAGGGCTCGATGACGATGTTCGTCGCCGGTTGGGTGGCGACCTCGATAGCGTTGCTGCTGCTGGGGGCGGGGGATCCGAGGGCCGCGCTGCTTATCTCCGCCATGACGGCGTTTGGCGCGGCGCTCGTCGAGGCGGTCTCGCCGTGGGGGATCGATAACCTGACGGTCCCGGCGATCTCGGCGGTGGTGTTGGCGCTGCAACTGCCCTGAGCGCAAGCGGAACGCTTGCGCTACTCTGTGATGGCGAACTCGACGATAAATTGCAGCCGCTCCTCGATCAGGAAGCGGATTTCGTAGTGGCCCGGTTCCCAACCTCCCGGCGGCCTGCAATAGATCAGGCTGGCGCCAGTCGCGCCTCCAAATCCGTAATCCTCGTCCTGACCCCACGCCCACGTGTCCGAGCAGAAGTCAATGGCTTCTCCGTCTTTGTACCAGTCGGCTGCGGTCTCCAGGCCGTTCTGCATTCCCTCGTAGCGGAAAAACACGTATACCCTGTGATCGCCAGGGGGGAACGTGTCTCCCGGATCCACCGGCCGGCCACCACTTACGTCGGTGGACAAGGCTCTGAAGGTGATGCGTGCTTCCGGCTCGGCCGTCGCGGTCGGGGTGGGCGATGGCGTCTTGGTGGGCACAGCGGTCGGTGCGGCGGTGGGGCGTGGCCTGGTGGTGGGAGAGGGCACCGTCTCGGCAGGCGGTTCTGTCGGCGTCGCGGTTGCCTCGGGGGTAGGGGCGCTGCTCTGCAGGATTGGGCACACGACCAGCAGGAGGATGGCCACCACTTGCATGACCCCCATGATCAGCAGCCAGCGCATTGCCTGTTGGAGCGCTTCTCGGCGTATACCGTAGTATTTGGCGCGGCGCGACTTGACGAACCTGGGGATGGACAGCCCGGCCGGGATGGCAGAGCCAATCAACAATGCATAGGCAATCCAGCGCAGACACGTTATCGCACTCAAGCCGCCCTACCTTACGGTATACTTGTTACCCCTCCCACCGTGGTCCTACAGTCTACTCCTCCGCCGGGGAAAACTATACCACAAATCCCAGATTCTTGCCAATTTATAGATTCTCTTTGATAGCCAGCGCGACCTCGCGCGGGATGCCCGGCACCGCGGCCAGTTGCCCGACCGTGGCGGCGCGGATGCCGTCGAGGGAGCCAAGGGCCTTGAGGAGCGCCTTGCGCCGCGCCGGTCCCACGCCGGGAATGCTGTCCAACTGCGACGCGACCCCAGCCCGGCGGCGTCGCTGGCGGTGGTGCGTGATGGCAAACCGATGGGCCTCATCCCGCACGCGCTGCAAGAGAAAGAGCCCCTGGGAGCGTCGTGGCAGCAAAACTGGCTTGGGCCGGCCCGGCAAAAAGATCTCCTCGCGCTGCTTGGCCAATCCCGCCACCGGCACTCTGTCCAGCAGGTCGTATTCCTGCAGCACCTCGGCCGCCACGGATAGCTGTCCCTTGCCGCCATCGACGATGAGCAGGTCGGGCAGCTTGGCCCAGCCCTTGACGTCCTTGCCGCCGCCTCCTGGGGCGGTCTCCTCCGTCGCCATCCGCCAGCGATGGAAGCGACGCCCCAGCACCTCGCGCATGCTTGCATAGTCGTCCTGGCCGTGCACACTGCGCACGGTAAAGCGCCGGTAGTCCGACTTGCGCGGCACGCCGTGGACAAAGACGACCATGCTGCCGACGATCTCCGTCCCCTGGGTGGTGGAGATGTCGTAACACTCGATGCGCGTCGGCGGCTGCTGAAGGTCCAATGCCTCCTGGATCTCGGCCATCGCCTGCTCGTGCTTGTGGGCGTCGGCCTGCCACTGGGCGCGCAGGGCGGCTAGCGTTTCGGTGGCGTTATCGGCGGCCATCTGCACCAGCTCCCGCTTCTGCCCCCGGCGGGGCACGCGCAAGCTGACCTTGGCCCCGCGCTTGCTCTTGAGCCACTGCTCGATGATGAACGCTTCCTCGATGCGCGCCGGCAGCAGCACCTCGGATGGGACGTAGGCGGCCTCGTCGTAGAACTGCTTGAGGAAGGCGGCCATCACCTCTCGCTCGTCCTCGTCCTGCGTGCCCTCCAGCACGAAATACTCCCGTCCCAGCAGCTTGCCTCCCCGGACGAAGAATATCTGCACGCAGGCGTCGCCCTCCTCGCGGGCGAAGGCGATCACGTCCTGGTCCGCCGTGATCGACGAGACGATCTTTTGCCGCTCGACGATGTGCTGCGCCGATTGAATCTGATCGCGCAGGGTGGCCGCGCGCTCGAAAGCCAGCGCCTCCGCTGCTTCGTGCATCCGCTTTTCCAGGTCGGCGAGCACCTCGTCGCTGCGACCCTCCAGGAAGCGGGTCAGCCCGCGGATCATCGTCCGGTACTCCTCCTGTGTCGCCGCGCCGATGCACGGTCCCAGGCAGAGCTTGATGTCATAGTACAGGCAGGGCCGCTCGTCCTGCCCGGTGATCTCGCGGTTGCAGGTCAGGTACGGGAAGGACCTGCGCAGCAGGTCGAGCGTCTGGTGGACGGCGGTGGACGAGGTGTAGGGACCAAAGTAGCGGCTGCCGTCCTGCTCCATCCGCCGGGTGATGAACACCTTTGGGAACGGGTCGGCCCAGGTGATCTTGATGTAGGGGTAGCGCTTGTCGTCCTTGAGGCGCACGTTGTAGCGCGGGCGGTGCTGCTTGATCAGGTTCGCCTCCAGGATCAGCGCCTCCAGCTCCGAGTCGGTGACGATGAATTCCAGCTCGACGGTCTCTGAGGCGATTGAGCGCTCCTTGCCGTGTTCCCAGGAGGAGGGCTGGAAGTAGGAGCGCACGCGGCTGTGCAGATCCACCGCCTTGCCCACGTAGATGACCCGATCCTCTGCATCGTGCATCATATAGACGCCCGGCTTGTGAGGTGTGGTTTCGACCTGGGATCTGATGTGATCGGAAATCTCTATCGTCACGGTTCCACTCGTACTTGGGTCAGAAGGACGTGATTTGAAAGCATCTCGCCGCGCTCGGAGATCACCGGCAGGTGGATGAATTCCTCGTCCTGTTTCTTGAACACGGTGATCTGGACGTCGTAGACACCTGGTAGGGCGTCGGCGCGCACGGCGAGCGTTTTTGGATCCTCCAGCAGGTTTCCCGGCTCCCAGAGCATCGTCGGCGCGTCGCCTTTCAGCGGCCAGTTGCTATCCTCGGCCGCCTTGACCTGTGCGTCGTTCACGAGCTGGGCCGAGATGGTATAGTTGCGCGCCATCTTCCGCAGGCCGCGCCAGTACAGCGTCAGGGTGATCTCCTCTCCAGGCCTCACGACCCGCCGGTCGAGGTCGTAGCCCACCAGGGCCATCTGGTCGTCAAAATTGACCGCGATGGGATTGGGCACCTCGCCCTGCAGCGCCTGAATCTCGATCCGACCAAAACGGACGTGGTCTCCGCTGCTTGCAGCGCCGTTGCCAGCAGGCAGGCGCGTCCAATCGGCGTAATTATACAGCCCTACCGCGATCTGTGCCACGTCGGGCGCGTAGGCCGTCTCCGGCACGCGGATGACGTACCGGTCGGCCCAGGCGCTGCCCGGCCCCAGCCACGCCGTCAGGCGCGTTGTTGAAAGCAGCCCCAGGCCCGGATAGGTGTCTCGCTGCGCGATCAAGATATCGCCTTCGCCCAGCAGGTGCACGAACACGGAGTAGGGGCGTTCGGTCGGGGCCAGCGCCTGCCAGTAGAGCGTCACCGCGACCTGCCCGCCCGGCTCGACCGCTGTCGTCTCCAGGTCGTAACCCAGCAGCTTCAAGTTGTTTGCCCGCCCCATGCTTGTCAACGGGCCAAATGTGACACTCAGTGGGTTGGGTATGGCGGCGACCTGCGCGTCGGTCAGCGGCTCCGGCGGCGCGTAAGCGGGTGCGATCCAGGCAAAGGGCGCGGCGGCAGCCAGCCCGAGCAGGAAGAGCGCAAAGGCCGCCACGGCCCAGCGTCCCCAGCGGCGCGGGAGCCAGCCCGCGATCCCCATCGCCAGCAGCAGCGACCAGACGGAGATGGCGTAAAAGACCAGCCGTCCCTGGGATGACCAGGTGACGCGCGCCCACAGGAGCCAGGGGATGAAAACCAGGAGCGCCCAGAGGAGGCAAAGGACAAGTGGCAAATTACAAATAGCAAATATCAAATGGCGAACACTGGGTTTCTGAGATTTGCGATTTGCGATTTGCGTTTTGACCAGGGCGATCAACAAGCCTACTGCGGCGACCGGCACGATGGTGTTCAGCACCCCATACACCCACGCTGCCATCGGCACGTTGATGCCGCCAAAGTTGCCCCAGTAGCCGACCAGGAAGCTAAAACGCTCGCGCCACAGTTGAGGCAGGTCGGCGGGCACATCCCGCTGGCCCAGTATCTGGGTGAACATCTCAATGCCGCTGAGATCGCCGTAGAGCCGCAGGTTGCGCAGGTACCACCAGCCGGCGATGAGGAGCAGCGGCAGGGCCGTTGCCAACCCGCCGATGACGAACTCGCGCCAGGATCGTCTCCGCGCCGCCCGCATGGCGACGACCAGCGCCGTCAGCGGGGCCAGCGCCAGCGTCTGGGACTTGGTGAGGGCTGCTAATCCCAGGACGACGCCCAATGGCAAGTAGCGAGTCATTGATGACTTGAGATTTGGAGATTGGAGATTGGAGATTCTGATCAGTAGCCATAGGCCCAGGCTGGATAGCAGCACGGCCAGGTTGTCGTTGTTGACCGATGCCGAGATGAACACAACCATCGGCGTGAAGGCGTGGATCGCCGCCGCTCCCAGCGCCAGCGCGGGCCGCGCGGGCAGCACCTCGCGCGCGATGAGGTAGGTGAAAATGACCGCCGCCGCGCCCATCAGCACCGAGAGGAAGCGGATGATGTGTACCGCCAGCGCCGTGCCGCGCCAGGGGAAACGCTCCAACGCGGGGTCGTGGACGACCAGGTTGCCGTTGCCGTCGGGCGTGGCCCCGGCGTCGACGTGGGGGTTGAGGTGGCGCACCGCCTCCATATCCGACGTATCGATCCAGAAGGTGGCGGCCGCCGAGAGCGCGTAATAGAGCGGGGCCTGGCTGCCCTCCTGCCGCCAAGGCGTATCGACATCTGGCTCCTGCACCGGCAGCGACCAGTTGTCGGCGATGGTTTTGACCATCGGGTAGTGCCACTTTTCGTCGGAGGCCTCAAAGATAGGCGTCACGACGCTATAGACGAGGCCCAGGAGGGTAAAGGCGGCGACGATGGCGGCGATCAGCGCGCGTTCTGTGCTCTGGCTCATGCGATCAGCTCCGCAAGGAACTCGGCCGTCCGGGAGGCGATGTGATCCCAGGTGAATTCCGCCGCCAGTGTCAGGGCGCCTTTTTCCAACCGTGTGCGCAGTTCGGCGTCGGCCGCCAGCCGCGCGACGCCGTCGGCCAGGGCGGCGATGTCTTCTGCCGGTGCCAGCAGCACGTTCTCGCCGTCGCGGACCTCGGGCGTCTCCACGGCGGGCCGCGTGGTGACGATAGGTTTCCCGTGGGCCAGGCAGGCGTGCAGGCTCCCGTGTCGCAGCGAGACCCCGTCCCGGTAGGGCAGCACGCACGCGTCGACCGCCTCCAGGCTCGCCGATACCTCCTCCGCCGGGACAAAGTCGGTATAATGCACCCGGTGCTCGAGCCCACGCTCGGCGACGAGGCGCTCTACCTGCTTGGCATAGACCAGGTTGGCGGGGTCGGAGCTGCCCACCCGCCCGCCGATGAAGAGCAGGTGCGCCGGGAGCCCACGCGCGGCCAAGGCCGCCAGCGTTTCGATCAGGTCCTCGCCTCCCTTCCGTTCGTTCAGGAAGCCAAAGTAGCCCAGCAGAAGGTCATCCGGCCCGAGTTTCCAGCGTTTGCGCCACAGAGCGCGATCGTAGGCGCCGGGCAGGCGGGGGGTGATGTTCGAGCCGATCGGGATACGGACCAAGTTGGAGATTGGAGATTGGAGACCGGAGATTTTGATTTCGTCTTCGATGTTTGTGACGATCACCCCTTCGGCGCGTTGGGCCAGCGTCTTGATCACCCACCAGCGCAGCGCCCCGGCCTTGGGGAAAAGGTAGGGTTCCTTGAGATCGTGAAAGGTCGCCGCCACCGGCGGCCTGCTCCTGCGCTTGGGCACCAGATTGATCGCCGGATGCATCCCGTAGGCGGCGGTCTGGAACTGGACGTTCAGCACGTCGAGTCGCTCTCGCTGCGCGATCTGCCGTATCTGCTTCCAGCAGCCCCAATCCCAGTTGCTGACTTCTCGATGCACAGCGATTTGCGATTTGAGATTTGCGACTTCGTCGTGAGCGCTCAGTCGAACGATTTGAGATTTTCCCGTGATCACGTGCACGTCGTGGCCGAGGGCGGCCAGCGCCTTTCCGATCTCGCGGGTAAAATCTCCCACGCCGCCTTGATCGGGTGGATATTCCCCGCTAACTAACCCAATTCGCATATCGCATCTCGACTGAACAATCTCTACTCTCTCATCTCTGATTCTTCACCAGGCGCCTTCGCAGGCAATAATCTCGACCGCAAGATTTGCCGGTAGGCGGCGCTCCGCTCCGCCCGCAGGGGCCGCTTGTGGCCCACCAGCCACTTGGCTCCTTCCAACCCTAGCTGCCAGACGTAGTTGCCCAGCAGAAACCACCGCAGCAACTCGCCCACGAAGCGGCCGTGAAACTTATGAAAATAGCGCACCTTGCTGGTCTGAAAATGGATGTGGCGCGAGGTCACCACCTGGTCGCTGCTCTTGCCGCCGTAGTGGACGATCTGAGCGGTGGGCAGGTAGACCACGCGCCAGCCCGCGTCCTTGAAGCGCCTGCACCAATCTAGCTCCTCCGAGTACATAAAGTACCCCGCGTCCATCGGTCCCACTTGCTCGATGGCCTCCTGGCGGGCCATCAGCGCCGCGCCCTTGACCCAATCGACGTCGAGCGTGGCATCGTCCGGCTGATCCTGGACGTAGTAGCGCTCCAGCAGGCGGCGGGGGGCGTAGGGCTGCAGCCAGGTCGATTCGAAGACGGCGGTCGCCGGGGTGGGGAAACGGCGGCGGGAGGACTGCACGCTCCCATCTTCGTTCAGCAACTGCGGGCCGACCACGCCCACGTCGGGATTTGCGTCGGCGTAGGCCACCATCGCCGCCAGCGCGTCGCCGACCACCTTCGTATCCGGGTTCAGGATGAGTACGTAGCGGCCTTGGGCCACGGTTACCCCCTGGTTATTGGCCGCCGGGAAGCCGCGATTTTCGGCGTTGGCGATCAGGTGGACGTTGGGGAACTCGGCCTGCACCAGCTCGGGGCTGCCGTCGGTGGAGACGTTGTCCACGACGATGACCTCGCAGGTTGGCAAGTCTGCAAGTTGCAAGTTCGCAAATATGGAACGCAGACACTGCCGCAGCAGGTCACGGACGTTCCAACTGACGATGACGATAGACAGGTCAACCATCGATTCCAAATAAGCGGCGGGCGTTGTCCGTCGTCGCTAGGCCGATCTTGCTCGGCGTCACGTTACGGATGAGGGCGATGGTTTGTGCGACGTAGCGCACGTAGGCAGGCTCGTTGCGCTTGCCGCGGTGCGGCTCCGGCGTCAAATAGGGGCAGTCGGTCTCGATCAGCAGGCGATCCAGCGGTACTTTTGCCGCCACCTCCCGCAGCCGCCCGGCGTTCTTGAAGGTGACCGGGCCGGAGGTGCCGATGTAGAACCCCATCTCCAGCACCTCGTCCAGCCGTTCCGGCCCGGCGGCGTAAGAGTGCATGACACCGTACCCCCCCCCCGGTCCCCCCCGCACGCGGGGGGGAGGCTAGCCAATCGCGCAGGATGTCCAGCACGTCGTCGTGGGCCCGGCAATCGTGATCGCCGCTTCTGCTGTGGATCACCACCGGCAGCTCTAGCTCCGCCGCCAGCGCCAGTTGATCGGTGAAGGCTCGCCGCTGCACGGGACGCGGCGAGAGATCGCGGTAATAGTCCAGGCCGATCTCGCCGACGGCGACCACCTTGGGATGGCTGGTCAGCGCGCGCAGCTCGGCCAGCGCCGCTCGATTAGCGGTCTTGGCATCGTGGGGGTGAACGCCGACGGTCGCATAGATAAAGTCTACCCGATCCGCCAGCGCCACCGCAGCTCGGCTCGACTCCAGGCTGGCTCCTGCGTTCACGATGGCGACCAACCCGGCCTCCCGCGCCCGCGTGATGGCGGCTTCGCGGTCGCCATCGAACTGGTGAAAGTCGAGATGGGCGTGGGAGTCGATCAGAGTCATGACCTTTCCTGTAGTAGGTCAGGCTTCAAGCCTTGGAGCTTGACCTATGCCAATCCTGCCAGCTCCAGCCCTTCGTCCAGCAGCGGCTGGACCTTGCCCTCGTCGGTGGTCTCGCAGTAGACGCGGACGACGGGCTCGGTGCCGGAGAAGCGGATCAGCAGCCAGCCCTTGTCGCCTTCCAGGACGTACTTGTAGCCGTCGATCGTCACGATCTCGGCCACCTTCATCCCGGCCAGCGTCTCGGGCTTGGCGGCGTCGAGGCGCGCCTTGGCCTCAGGGCGCTTTTCGCCTGGGAAGCGCGTGTCGACGCGGTCGTAGTAGTAGGTCGCCCCCAGTTTCTCGTACAGGTGGGCGAGCAGCTGGGACGGCGTCTTGTTCAAGCGCACCATCATGTCGAGAAAGTACAGGTTGCCCAGGATGCCATCCCGCTCCGCCACGCTGCCGCGGAAGGCATAGCCGCCGCTCTCCTCGCCGCCGATGAGGGCATTGACCTCGTTGAACTTGGGGCCGACGTACTTGAAGCCCACGCCGGTGCGGTAGACGGGCACGTCGTACATCTGGCCCAGTTTCTCCAGCATCGACGTGGTGGAGATGGTCTTGACGATGGGCCCGCGCATGCCGCGCACCTCCAGCAGGTAGTAGGCCAGCAGGCCATAGACCTGAAGTTGGTTGATGAACACGCCGTTTTCGTCGCCGATGCCCATGCGGTCGGCGTCGCCGTCCATGATCAGGCACACGTCGGCGCCCATCTCGACCGTTTTTTGCAGGCCGACGTCCACGTTGGGCGGGATCGGCTCGGGACGCGCCATCTCTGGAAATAGGGGGTTGCGCGTGTTGTGGATCTCGGTCACCTGCGTCTTGCCGCCGGCGAGGATGCGCGGGAACCAGCCGATGCCGTTGCCCCACATCGCCTCCACCAGGATGTCGAGTCCGGCTGCCTTGATCGGCTCGACGTCGACCAGCTTCCCGATGTGATCCAGGTAGGCGGGTGATGGGTCCCAGACCTCGATCTGCCCCGCCGCCTTGGCGTCCTCCAGCGGCGTGCGCTTGACGTCAGTGATGTCTGGAATGGCGGCTTCGATTTCCTTGAGGCCGTCCGGCGCCACCGCCGCGCCTTTTTCGTCGCGCACCTTGAAGCCGAGGTCCCAGGGGGGATTGTGGCTGGCGGTGATGTTGATGCCGCCGGCGGCCTCCCGCTCCACGACCGAGTAGGATATCACCGGCGTGGGGGCCGAGCCGTCCGTCAACCAGACGTGAAAGCCGTTGGCGGCCATCACCTCGGCGGCGGCCGCGGCAAAGTGCTCGGCGGCGAAGCGCTTGTCGTGGCCGACCACTACTTCGGCGCCTGCCTTACTCTCGTCGATCAGGTAAGCGGCGAAACCCTGCGCGCAGCGGCGCACGTTATCGAATGTGTAATCCTCGGCGATGCGCGCCCGCCAACCGTCGGTACCGAAATGAATCGTTGGTTCCATGCTTTCCTCCTACAGCCCGTGCTCCTTCTTTAGCAGCTCGACATCAGCCTCCACCATCAGCCGGATCAGACCTTGGAAGGTGACGTGCGGCTCCCAGCCCAGCACGCGCCCCGCCTTACTGGCATCTCCCACCAGCAGGTCCACCTCCGCCGGGCGCATAAAGCGCTGATCCTGCTTGACGTACTCCTGCCAGTCCAGATCGACGTGTCCGAACGCCGCCTCGCACAGCTCGCGGATGGAGTGGGTCTCGCCGGTGGCGATGATGTAATTGTCCGGCCTTGGTTGCTGGAGCATCATCCACATCGCCCGCACGTAATCCAGCGCATAGCCCCAATCGCGCCGCGCGTCGAGGTTGCCCAGCCGCAGCTCGTCGGCCAGCCCGAGCTTGATCTTGGCCGCGCCGTACGTCACCTTGCGCGTGACGAATTCCAGCCCGCGGCGAGGACTCTCGTGGTTGAACAGTATCCCCGAGGTAGCGTGCAGGTCGTAGGACTCGCGATAGTTCACCGTGATCCAGTGGCCGTAGACCTTGGCCACGCCGTAGGGGCTGCGCGGGTAGAAGGGCGTCGTCTCTTTCTGCGGTACCTCGCGCACCTTGCCGAACATCTCGCTGCTGGATGCCTGGTAGAAGCGGATGCTCTTATCGACCGTGCGGATCGCCTCCAACATGCGCGTGACGCCCAGCGCCGTCACGTCGCCGGTGAACACCGGCTGGTTCCACGACGTCGGCACGAACGACTGGGCCGCCAGGTTGTATACTTCCTCCGGTTGATACTCCTGGAGGAGGCAGATCAGCGACCCTTGATCCAACAAATCTCCCTGGACCAGGGTGACTTGGTCCTGAATGTGCTGGATGCGGGTAAAGTTCACCGTGCTGGTGCGCCGCACCATGCCGATGACCTCGTACCCCTGCTCCAGCAGAAATTCGGCCAGGTAGGAGCCATCTTGGCCGGTGATGCCGGTGATGAGAGCCTTGGGCATTAACTCACTCCTTGCTCATTTTGGGGGTTCGAGAACCGCGCCCTGCGCTGCGCTCGTCACCAGCCTCTCATACCGCGCCAGCCAGCCGCGCTTGAACTTGGGCGCGGGCCGCTGCCACCCCGCCTTGCGCTTTTCCAGCTCCGTCTCGTCCACAAGCAGATCGATCGTCCGCCCTGGCAGGTCGACCTTGATCGGGTCGCCATCCTGCACCAGCGCGATGGGACCGCCCTCGGCGGCCTCGGGGGAGACGTGGCCGATGCTCAGGTTGCGCGTGCCGCCGGAAAAGCGCCCGTCGGTGACGATGGCGATCTTTTCGCCCAGGCCGCACCCCGTCACCGCCGCCGTCAGCGCCAGCGATTCGCGCATCCCCGGCCCGCCCCGCGGCCCCTCGTACCGCACGATGAGGATGTCCTTCTCGACGACCTTGCCCGCGAACAGGTAATCCATCGCCGCGTCCTCGCTATCGAACACGCGGGCGGCGCCGGTGAACTGCATCATCTCGGGCACGACTGCGCCCTGCTTGACCACTGCGCCATCGGGGGCCAGCGAGCCGTGCAGCACGGCGATGCCGCCTTCCTTGGCGATAGGCGCTTTGAGCGTGCGGACGACGCCTGGATCGCCGGTGGGCGTGGCGGCGACGATCTCGCCCACCGTCTGCCCGCTGACGTTCAGGCACTCCTGGTTGATGAGCGTTTGGAGATTCTTGAGCACCGCCGGGATGCCGCCTGCCCACTCCAGGTCCTCCATCATCTGATCGCCGCCGGGACGCAGCGAGGCGAGCTGGGGGGTCTCGCGGCTCAGGCGGTCAAAGTCGGCCAGGGTGATATCGACCTCGGCGGCGTGGGCCACCGCCGGGATGTGGAGCGTGGTGTTGGTCGAGCCGCCCAGAGCCATATCGACGCGGATGGCGTTCTCCAGCGACTCGCGCGTGACGATCTGGCGGCTGGTGATCCCCTCGCGTACCAGCTCGACGACGCGCTCACCCGCCATCTGCGCGATGCGTTCTTTCTTCGCCGTGCCGGCCAATCCTGTGCCTGTCCCCGGCAGGCTGAGCCCCATCGCCTCCGTCAGGCAGGCCATGGTGTTGGCGGTGTAGAGCCCCTGGCAGGAGCCCACACCCGGACAGGCCTCGATCTCGAGGGCGCGCGCGCCGGCCTCGTCCAGCTTGCCCGCCTGCACCAGGCCGACGGCCTCGAAGGTATCTCGCACCAGCGAGAGCTTGCGCCCTTCGTAATGGCCCGAGCGCATCGGGCCAGCGGTGACGACGATGGAGGGGATATCGAGCCGGCAGGCGGCCATCAGCATGCCAGGCGTGATCTTGTCGCAGTTGGTTAGCAGCACCAGGCCATCCAGCATGTGCGCCTGCACGATCGATTCGATCATGTCGGCGATCAGCTCGCGCGAGGGCAGCGAGTAGTGCATCCCGCTGTGCCCCATGGCCACGCCGTCGCATATGCCCGGCACGCTAAAGAGGAACGGCGCGCCGCCGCCCGCCGCTACGCCCCACTCGATCTTGCGCTCCAGGCCCCGCATGCCGATGTGGCCCGGCACAAGGTCTGTAAAGCTGGAACACACGCCGATGAAAGGTTTGTCCATCTGTTTGGGCGTCACCCCCGTCGCGTACAGCAGCGCGCGGTTGGGCATACGTTCGAGTCCTTTTTTCGATTGGTCACTGCGCATGGATGATCCTCCTTAATATGATCTGTTGGAGCAGGGCAGCTGCTGGCCTGTAATCCTTACTCCCTATTCCTTACTTCCCTTTTTCACCCGCTCTCGCCAATAGTCGAGTGTGTCCTCCAGCGTCTGCTCGAAGGGAATCTCTGGCATCCAGCCGGTCAGCTGGTAGAACTTTTCCGCGCTGCCATAGACCACCGGCACGTCCACCGGCCGGTAGCGCTTCGGGTCGGTCTCGACGCGGATGTTCGCGTCTGTAAAGCTCAGAAGCGTGTCCAACAAGGCGCTGATTTTGTGCGGCTGTCCCGACGCCAGGTTGTACACGTCGCCCGGCCGGCCTTTTGTCACGGCCAGGTAATAGCCGTGCACGACGTCGCGCACGTCGCTAAAGTCGCGCGCCGCCGAAAGATTGCCGACCCACATCACCGGCTCCTGCAGGCCGGCCTCGATGCGCGCGATCTGGTTGGCAAAGGCCGGAACGACAAAGCGCGGCGACTGGCCCGGTCCGGTGTGGTTGAAGGGGCGCATGCGGACCGCGTCCATTCCATAGGCCAGGTGAAACTGCAGGCCCATCAAGTCCTGGGTCACTTTGCTCACGGCATAGGGATTGGCGGGTCGCAGGGGAGATTCTTCGGTGAAGGGCAAATCCCCTCTTTTGGGGTGCCCGTATTCCTCGTTGGAACCGATCACCAGGATGTGCGTGCGCAGGCCAAGGACGCGCGCCGAGTGCAAGACGTTCAACTGGGAGCGGATGTTGGTCTCCAGCGTGTCCCAGGGGTTGTCAAACGATATGGCGGGGATGGACTGGGCAGCCAGGTGAAAGACGTAGTCGGGCTGCACTTCTTCTAGCAGCGCTTGCACGCCTTCTGCGTCACGCAGGTCGATGTGGCGCAGCCTCAAGCGTGCTTCCTCCGGCTGGGCTTCGACCTGCTGGGGATAGACCGTCCCCAGCAGCTCCCAGTCGGTGTGCGTCAAAAGATAGGCGCACAGGTGCCCGCCGACGAATCCGCCTGCTCCGGTGATCAGTGCTTTCAACGGTTGCCTCCCAACTGCGCGGATTATACCCCACTTTGCTAGAGCTGTAAACTGGATTTGTGCATCCCAGTGCATCAGTGTACAATTTTCGACGTATGACTCAAAAGATCCTCGTCGTGGACGACGAGCAGGCCATCACCGACTTGCTCGAATACAACCTGCGGCAGAACGGGTACCAGGTGGTCGTCGCCCGCGATGGGCACGCGGCGCTGCGGCTGGCCCGGGCGGAGCAGCCCGATCTGATCGTTCTCGACCTGATGCTGCCCGGCCCCGACGGGTTCGACGTCTGCCGCGAGCTGCGACGGGAGGGCGCGCCGGCGTTGTCGGGCGTGCCCATCATTATGCTCACCGCGCGCGACGAGGAGGTGGACCGCGTGGTGGGGCTGGAGTTGGGCGCGGATGACTATGTCACCAAGCCGTTCAGCGTGCGCGAGCTGATGGCGCGGGTCAAGGCGGTGCTGCGCCGGATGGGGCCTGCCGCGAGCGGGGACTCTGCCACATACTGCTTGGGTCCGCTGGAGATCGACGCCCTGGCCCGTGAGGTGCGGCTCGAAGGCGCTCCGCTGCCTCTCACCCGCCTGGAGTTCGACCTGTTGGAGACGCTGGCCCGCCACGCCGGGCAGGCCCTCAGCCGCGAACAGTTGCTCAACCAGGTGTGGAGTTACGATTATTACGGCGATGCCCGCGCCGTCGACAGCGCCGTCAAGCGGCTGCGCGCCAAGCTGCGACAGGCTGGATGCAGCCCGGACGTCATCGCCGCCGTCCGCGGCGTTGGCTACCGTCTGGAGCGCCCTTAATCCTCAATCTTTTCATCTGACACGCTTCTGACACAGAATCCTGTTACGATATCCTTGCCATGTTCAAGTCCCTTCGCTTCCGCCTGATCGCATCCTACCTGCTGGTCGTCCTGCTGGCGATGGGCGTCGCCGCCGGGCTGGCCTGGGCAGCGCTCGACCGCGCCTTCCTCGACGTGCTGCGCGAGAACCTGCTGGCGCAGGCCCAGCGCGTGGCGCAGGCTGTCGAAGCTGGCAGTGACAATCTCGGCACCTCGTATGTCGTTTCGTACGCCATAGACGGGGTTCAAGTTTCCCCCGAGCCATATTTGCAGGCGGTCAATGCGATGCCTGGCTATCACACGCGCATCATCGATGAGGAAGGGTTGGCCGTTCTTGGTTCATCTGGCGTTGGTGAAACCCATCAGCCTGAAATTGCCTACGAGTATAGGCCAGAATTGAATCAAGGTATCTCTGTACGAGGCGCTTCCGGTGTGATTGCTGCTCCTCCGTCCGTCGATCTTCTCGATCGGGAGGAGGTGCAAAGTGCACTGGCTGGAGAGCCGGCGACGGCGGTGCGCACTTACGCTTGGGCGCCCGATCGGCGCGTTCTTTACGCAGCCTATCCCATACACGCGCCTGACGGCAGCATATCTACTATCGTCTACATCGCCAGCCCTATCCCGCGCTTCAGCCTCAGTTTGCTGCCCACCTACTTTGCCTCACAAGTGGTGGGCGGCGCTTTGCTGGCCGTGTTCCTGGCCGGGCTGGCCGGGTTTTTGCTGGCGCGTTCCCTTACCCGTCCGCTCAGACGCCTCACCGATGCCGCGTCGGCGCTGGCACGCGGGGAGCGAGTGCCAGCTATTGCAGCGTCCTCTACTGACGAGCTGCACCTTTTGGGAGAGGCCTTCAATACGATGAATGCCAATCTGACCGTCGCCCGCGACGTGTTGGCCGCCCAGGCGCGCCAGCGGGAAGCCATCCTCCACGGCCTGGCCGACGCCGTCCTGGCTACCGACGGCTCAGGCGAGATCATCCTGACCAACGAGGCGGCCTCTGCGCTGCTGGACATCGCGTCCCAGCCGGTGCTCGAGGTCATCCACCGCACGCTTGCTGGTGGCGAGCCGCAGGCGGCAGAGGTCTCTGCTCAGGCGCGGGTCTTTGAGCTGTTGACCACGCCCCTGCGCGGCGAAGATGGGAGCGTCAGCGGAGCCGTGGCCGTGGGCCACGACGTGACCGCCTACCGGCAGCTCGACCGGCTGCGCACCAACTTCGTCTCCGACGTATCGCACGAGCTGCGCACGCCGCTGACGGCGATCAAGGGCTTTATCGAGACGCTGCAGGATGGCGCGGCCGACGATCCCGCGGTGCGCGACCGTTTCCTGAACACCATCGCCGCAGAGACGGAGCGGCTCACGCGCCTGACCAACGACCTGCTGCTGCTCACTCGCGCCGACGCCGGACGGCTCGACCTGCACCTGGCCTCGATAGATCTGGTCGGCTGCGCTCAACGTGCCGTCGCTCAACTGGCGGGCCGTGCCCGCGAGAAGCAAGTCGCCATCGCGACCGAATTGCCGGATAGTCCGGCACTCGCCCAGGCCGACGCCGACCGCATTCACCAGGTGCTGGTCAATTTGCTGGATAACGCGATCAAGTTCACTCCAGCGGGCGGCGGGGTCGTCGTGTGTGTGTCATCGTCCGGCAGCGGTGACAAGGAGGCAAGGGGACAAGATGGTGGAATTACTCCCTTGTCTCCTTGTCTCCTTGTTTCAGTACGCGATACCGGCCCCGGCATCCCCGCCGACGAGATTCCCCACGTGTTTGAGCGCTTTTATCGCGGCGACCGTTCTCGGGCCCGCGAAGGCGCCGATGGCTCCGGCCTGGGGCTGGCCATCGCCAAGGCCATCGTCGAGGCCCACGGCGGTCAGATCTGGGTCACCTCCGAGCCTGGAAAGGGTGCGGCGTTTCGCTTCACCCTCTCCCTAGTCTAGCCCTCACGATCCTTTACTTCCTCACACCCACACTCTCACACTCTTTTGCCTCTGACCTGCCCCACTTCTGACACACAACCGCCATCGCTTTCCATTACAGTGTTACTGACGACCTTTCTCAGGAGGAGGCACACGTATGGTCAAGCGATGGTTATCGAGCGCCGTGTTGTTCGTGATGCTGGGCGTCCTTATCATCACCTATATCGGCATCACGTCCGACTTTGCAGCCAAGATCTATACCCCCGGTCAGCAGCAGGCATTCCTCGTTCACCAGCGTTTGAATCTGACCCAGGCTGCGCCGGTTTCCAATTTCTACCTGGGCTACGTCGGCGGCAAGCTCGTCAACCTGGAATCTGACCAAGTCGATGCGCCCGGCGTCGCCGCTGCGATGGGCGCGACCGATTGCCGGGTCCGGGCGACGCTTGCTGCCCGCTACGAGGAGGTGGAGGGGGTCGCCGCCACCGTCTACGACCTCGACTTTGAGGGCGCCTACACACTGCGCTACGCCGGCGCGCTTCCCACCACCACCCTCGAGTTGATCTTTCCCTTCCCGGCCGGGCTGGACACCCTCAACGAAGTTTACTTTTTGGTGGATGGCGAGGAGCCTGCTGGCGTTCAGTACAGCCTGGACAACATCACCTGGTGGACCGAGATGGCGTCCGGCGACGAGCGGGAGGTAGTCGTGCGCTATCGGGCGCGGGGCGTGGGCAGCTTCCGTTACGCTCTGGAGCACAGCCGCCGCCTGGAAAACCTGGATGTAGAGATCGCCGTGCAGGGCCTCAGTGGCAGTGAGGTGCCAGATGGTTCCCTTCCCACCACCGCTTTCGAAGATGCTGAGGATGGTGAGCAGTTCGCGCGCGAGAAATTCGCGTGGCGTTACGCTGCCCTGATCGCCGACCGCGACGTGCTGGTCGAGCTGCCTGCCCGGCCTGGCTTTGCCCAGCGGGTGGAGGAGTTGCAGGAGCCGCTGCATGATCTCTCCCTGGCCTCGCCTTTGCTCGTCGCGTGCTTTGCTGGCTGCCTGGCAGGCGTGCACTACTTGACCGGTGTAAGGTTGCCGCTTACACACTACCTGCTGGCAGGGCTGGGTTTCTTCCTGTTCTACCCGGCGCTGACTTTCCTCAGCGGCGTGATAGAGCTTCCGCTGGCCGCGGCTGTTGCGCTGGTTGTCGTGACCGGTTTACTGGTCGTTTTCCTGGGATACGCCGCGGGCTGGCGGCGCGCCTGGTGGCAGGCGCTCTTGCTGAGCGCGGTGTTCCTCGGCCTGTTCTCCTTGGGGATGATGGGGCAGTGGCGCGGGCTGCTGCTCACCGCGGGTGGCTTGCTGTTGGTGGGCACGTTCATGCTGCTCGTGGCGCGGCGGCGAGGTGCAAATCCCAGGCCTCACACATCAGATCTCACAGAGGAGAGCGAAGCAGGAGATGAATCGGCGGTTGAATTGGAAGAGGCGGCGTCTCCGGTTCGCTACTGCCCGCACTGCGGCGCCGAACTCGATGAGACGTTTGCCTTCTGCCCGGCCTGCGGGCGGGATGCCAGGCCCTTCCACTGCTGCCCTGCCTGTGGAGCCGAGCATTACGTCTCGCCCGAGGTCGAGTTGAACCATTGCCCGGCGTGCGGGGAGAGAATGGGCGAGTGAGCGAATCAGCGAATGAACGAATCAGCGAGTCAAAGAATGAGCGAATCGTGTCAACCTGCAAACTTGTAATTGGAGGTAATGGATGAAAACCAAAAACACTTTCAATACCGTGCTCCTCATCGTCGTCGCCGGGTTGCTGCTTTTGAATGGCAGCGGCTCGAAGCCGGAGGTGGTCGCCGTGGGGGCCGCCGACGCCGACGCCGCCGGCTCCGTCACCGTCAGCGGCTCCAGCGCCATCCGCGTGCAGCCCGACCGCGTGGTCGTCGTGTTGGGCGTGGAGACGTTCGCCCGCACGCCGAGCGCATCCCGGGACGAGAACGCGCGCCGCAGCAAGGCGGTCTTCGATGCGATCCGTGCGCAGGGTATCGAGGACAAAGACATCGCCACCGCCAACATCACGCTCCAGCCGCGCTACGAGGATTACGACTGGAACGTCATCAGCGGCTACGGGGCGCGGAACACCATCGCCGTCACGCTGCGCAGCGTGGAAAAGCTGGAGCCGGTGCTGGTCGCGACGTTGGAGGCAGGGGCGACCTCGGTGGATGGGGTCGAGTTCTCCGTCACCAACCTGCGCGAGCTGCGCGACCGGGCGCGCGATCTGGCGGTCAAGGCTGCGCTGGAAAAGGCCGCGGCGATGTCGGAATCCGCCGGTGTGCGGGTGGGGAACGTGACCGGCATCCAAGAGGATTCCTGGTACTCGGGCTACTTTGGCTGGTGGGGTAGCGGGCGAAACCAGTGGACGAATGTCCAGAACGTGGTGCAGGAACTGGCCGCCGAGGGAGCGATCACCTTGGAGGACGGCAGCATCAGCCTGGGCCAGATCGTGGTCAAGGCGCAGGTGACGCTGACGGCGGAGATCGTGCCCAAGTAGCGCAACTCTACACTCCCATACTCTCTTGCTCTCACACTCCCTCCGTGTTATACTGCGGGGCGATGCGCCGACAAAGACGCACATACCTCCTCATCGCCATGTTCGCCTGCCCGCTGGCTCTGCTCCTGTTCTACCTGGCGCAGAGCTCGCTGCTTTCCCCCCCGCCGCCCCCTTCTCTCGACCGGGTCGCTGCCTGGATGCCCAGCTCGTGGGACGGCGGCCGCGCCCGCGCCTCGTGGGAGGCGAACCGCGCTCACATCCAGGAGCTTTCTCCGGTCTGGTACCAGCTCGGCGCCAGCGGCGACGGCTCCATCACCCCCTACGCCGGCGCGCGGGACGCCGCCCTGGTGGAGCAGGCCCACGCCCAGGACACGCTCGTCATCCCGCTGATCAACAATTATTATGACAGCGTCGGCGTGGATGCTGTTCCCGTCGGCGCGATCATCCACGATCCCGCCCGGCGCGCATCTCACGTCGCCGTGCTGGTGGGTGAGGTTCTGGCCTACGGCTACGACGGCATCGACATCGACTACGAGTCGCTGAACGGGGCGCAGGACCGGGATGATTTCAGCCTCTTTGTCGAGGAGTTGGCGGCGGCGCTGCACGCCCAGGGCAAGCTGCTCGCCGTAACCGTGCATCCCAAGACGTACAGCCCGGGTTCGTGGGGCGGCCCGCAGGCGCAGGATTGGAAGCGCATCGGGGCAGCCGCGGATCGCTTCCGCGTGATGACCTATGCCTACAGTGGCTGTTCGAGCGGACCGGGGCCGATCGCGCCTCTGTGGTGGATGGAGGACGTGATGCGCTTTGCTACTTCCGTTGTCCCGCCCAACAAGGTCTATGCGGGCATCCACTTCTACGGGCACGACTGGGGCGGCGAGACGTGCGCCAGCGTGACGTGGGAGACCGCGCAGCAGCGCTTTGATTCCCGCGCTACGATCCGCCAGTGGCAGGGGGACGCCGGTTGGCGGCGGACGGTGGCCGAGCCGTGGTTTGCCTACAACGATGGGGCGGGGCAGCGCCACACGGTGTGGTACGCCGATGGGGAGAGCGTGCGGGCGCGTTTGGGGTTGGCGGAAAAGTACGGTCTGGGTGGCATCGCCGTGTGGCGGTTGGGCGGCGAGGACCCGGCGGCGTGGGAGGCCATCGCCGCCGCGCTCCAGGCAGGGGAGGAGGGGCCATAGCAGCAGGGTCATCGCTTGCCCTCTCCGGGCGTTGAGCTATAATCGACGTCGCGGTATACGAGGAGGGGCAACGTTGACAAAGTACGATCCGAATAAACATCACAGGCGGTCCCTTCGTTTGAAGGGATACGATTACGCCCAACCAGGAGTGTATTTCGTGACCGTCTGCGTCCAGGGACGTGAGAACCTGTTCGGAACCGTCTTGTCACGCTCCGAATTAGGTGGAGGGGGAAGGCCGGATTGAATGAATCGGGAAAAGGCTGAAAAAGAGGCCTCGAAAGGGGGCCTCT
>JAFGED010000117.1 GCA_016931785.1 Anaerolineae bacterium | reverse complement strand
GCGTTTCAAATGAGTTGTAAGGATGGGGGGAGCGGGCGGCTTCGCCGCCCGCTCCCCCCGTTCTCTAACTGAGATGAAACACACCCATCTGATATGGGCATTACTGCCCCATCATGGTCAGGAGGGTCACGATAGCCGGACCGAAAATGACCAGGGCCACAGCAGGCAACACAAGCAACACAATAGTGCCCACGAGGAATGCGGCCCGCAAGGCCGGTCGGCGCACAAGAAGGTGCGTCAAGCCTGTATCGCTCGGGCGGGTCAAAATTCCTCTCTGGAGAATGTAGCCCAAGCTCAGGAGCAAGAAAACAGCCGTCACGATAGGCCAGCCAAGAGGATTGACAAGCACACGACCTGTGAAAGCTGGGTTGATTGCAAGAAGCCCCATCCACATTACCAGAGGACCCAATACACACACGGCGACCAAGATCTGCTGTCTCTTTGTCATTCGTCGACTCCTTTCCTTTAGCTCGCCAAGACGCTCAACAACCGCGGTTACGAGCGTATCTTTTAGCACACGCCACCATAATCGGACAAGACCCCGGTTCCCCTTCTGCCGGCGCACGTCGCGACAGCGGTCACGAAACATCTGAACCATCAACGGTCCATACTCCCAACGGTGATCCGCCGGATAGACAAGCAACAGCGCTCGATACACGCCCTCTACAAGCAGCAGAACCCGACGAGTCTGTGCGGGCCGCATCAAGTAGCCTCCACTCCGCCAAAGACGCGCTTGCTTTGCGCCACGCCGACCAAAACAGATAATCGCGCCATCTCGGCGGCGAGCACACGCCGGCCAAACCCGGTCAGGCGGTAATAGCGCCGGCGCTCGTCGTCCAGTTCTGGATCGGGTCGCTCGTCGGATTCCTCGATCAAGTCGGCCTTGAGCATGCGCTTGATTGTGCCGTACAAAGTACCCGGCCCCATCTCCACTCGTCCATCCGTAATCGCCTCGACTTCGAGCATGATGCCATAGCCATGACGCTCTCCATCGGCCAGCGCGAGCAAGATATGGGAAACAGCCGGGGTCAAGGGCAGCACCTTATCAACTTGAGGGGCAGTATCGGCCATAGCCTATCTCCGAAATATATCCGTGACAAATACATCCGTCACGGTTATATAATATCATATTTCGATGCGCCTGTCAAGAAGCCTAAACGACCTCAATCCCCTCCCCCTCCACCACCTCGCCGACGACCCAACAGGGGTGTTCGGTGTCGGCAAAGAGATCGAGGAGTGCATCGAGCCTGTCTGAAGAAACGGCGGCCAGCAGGCCGCCGGAGGTCTCGGGGGTGAAGAGCAATTGCTGCATCTCCTCGGCGAACCCACCGTCGAACGAGACGGCCTGCTTGTAGGCATTCTCGTTATTGCAGGTCCCAGCGGGAAACAGCCACTGGTCAGCGTATTCCACCGCACCAGCGACGAAGGGCAGCTTGTCGAAGAAGAGGCGCAGCCGCACCCCACCCTTCTGCGCCATCTCGCAGGCGTGGCCCAGCAGGGCAAAGCCGGTGACGTCGGTGCAGGCGTTCGCGCCGATCTGCCCAATGAGGCACGCGGCTTCTCGGTTGAGCCGCTGCATACTGGTCACCGCCTCGGCCACGTGGGCAGGATCGGCCACGCCGCCCTTGAGCGCCGTGGTGACCAACCCTACGCCCAGCGGCTTGGTCAGCACCAGCGCATCGCCCGGCCGCGCGCCGCCCTTGGTCCACACGCGGTCGGGATGGACGAGACCCATCACCGCCAGGCCGTAGGTCGGCTCCTTGGCGTCGATGGTGTGGCCGCCGGCCAGCGCCCCACCCGCCTCGGCGATCTTTTCCGCGCCGCCGCGCAGAATCTCGCCCACGATCTCGGGCGGCAGCTCCGGTGGAAAGCCGCAGATGTTCAGCGCCAGCACTACCTCGCCGCCCATGGCGTAGACGTCGCTCATGGCGTTGGCCGCGGCGATGGCGCCATAGTCGTAGGGATCATCCACCACGGGGGTGAAAAAGTCCACCGTCTGGACGACGGCGACCTCGTCGCTGACACGATAGACGGCGGCGTCGTCGCTCACCTCCAGGCCGACGAGCAGGTTGGGGTACCGCTCGGCGCGGAACATTCCCTCAAGTGGGCGCAGCACCTGCGCCAGGGCATCGGGCCCCTTTTTGGCCGCTCAGCCGGCCGCGCTGGCGAGCGCAGTCAGACGAATCTTTTCAGCCATATCTTGTTCCATCTCCTAAATGCCACACCGGCCCCCAGCCAACACCCGGCCAGCAAGAATCCCCCAAGCACATCGGTGGGCCAATGCACGCCCAAGTAGACCCTGCCGAACCCCGTGCCGACGATGACGAGCAACGCCACGGCGAGGGCAGCCCACCGCCACACCCTCCGGGGCCAGGCTAGTACCACGAGCGCGGCATAGGCCAACAAGGCGGCCCCCGCGTGGCCGCTGGGATACGAAAACCGCTGAAAGCTGGCCTGCACCTCGGGCAGACGGTGGGGGATGTATTCCACCCCCGGACGCAGGCGGCCGACCGCCATGCGCGTGGCGATGTTGCAGGCCACGTTAGCCAGGTAAGCGACAACCGGCCATACCGCGTTGAACTTGATCCGGCGCGCGCGCCACAGCTCGACTCCGCTGACAACCAGTGTGATGAACAACGCCGGGATCGACGAACTGATAAAAGTGAGCACCCAGATCGCGTGTGTCAGCGGCTCGCCGCGGGTGCTCACCGCCAACTGCACCAACTCGGCATCGCCGGGGATCGCCACGCCACAGGCAACGAGACCTGTGAGCGCGCCAAAACCGAGCGCACAGGTGAGGACGACGATCAGGTGGCTTCTCGCCATCACTCCAAATCGTGGACGCCCTCGATCTCCATCTTGGCCGCTTCCAGCGCCTCCTGCGCCGCCTCTTTGTCGGCCCGCTCGACGCGCAGGCACACCCCGCAGTTGGAGCTGAGGTGGCGCGGGACGGGGATCAGCTTGGACGCGATCCCCGCCTGGTGCAGGATCTTTTCGGCGCGGATAGCGTAACTGGTCGAATAGACGAGAATGACGGCGTGCTTTCCTGGCAGCATCAATGTGTCTCCCTGGCAAGCTCCCCCACAGCAACCAATGCAGCCTCAACCTCTTCACGCGTGCTGAAAGCACTCAGGCCAAAGCGCACCGTGCCATCGGGGAACGTGCCGATGGTCTTGTGGGCCGCGGGCGCACAGTGCAGGCCCACGCGGCACATGATGCCATGTTCCTCGTCCAAGCGCAACCCCACCTCGGAGGGCGCCATTCCAGCGATGTTGAACGAGACCGTCGCCGTCTGCAGCTCGGCATCGAGCGTCCCGTAGACAGTCACGCCGTCGATATGACTCAGACCGTGGATCAGCTGCCGCGCCAGCGCCACCTCGTGCGCGCGGATTCCCTCAACGCCTCGCTCCATCACCCAGCGCACGCTAACTGCCAACCCCGCCAGCCCCACTGTGTTGAGTGTACCGCTCTCAAAGGCGTCAGGCAAAAAGTCGGGCTGCGCCTCGTGCTCCGAGTTGCTGCCGGTGCCGCCGCGGACCAGCGGCTCCATCCGCGCCACGTCCACCCGCGCGCCGACGATCAGCCCGCCCGTGCCCATCGGGCCGCCCAGCGACTTGTGCCCGGTGAAAGCCAGCAGGTCGATCCCGTCGGCCTGCACGTCGATTGGATAGGCGCCCGCCGTCTGGGCGGCGTCGACCAGCAGGAGCAGATCGCGCCGGCGGCAGATGGCGCCCACCTCGGCTACCGGCAGCAGCGTGCCCACCACGTTGGAGGCGTGATTGAGGGCGACCAGCCTGGTGTCACGCCGGATCGCAGCCTCCACGTCGCCAGGGTCGAGGATACCCTGCGGAGAGCAGCGCACCACGGTCAGCTCGATACCCTGTCCTTCCAACACGCGCAGGGGGCGCATCATCGCGTTGTGCTCCATCGAGCTGGTGACCACGTGGTCGCCCGGATGCAACAACCCGCGCAGCGCCAGGTTGAGCGCCTCGGTCACGTTGGGGCCAAAGGCGACGCGCAGCGGATCGGGCGCGCCGAACAGCCCGGCCACCGCCTCGCGCGCGTCATAGACGATGCGTCCAGACGCGACCGCCCGTCGATGAGCGGCGCGGCCCGGGTTTGCCCCCACCTCGTTCAAAAAGTGCACCATCGCCTCAGCCACGCCTGGCGGCTTGGGCCAGGAGGTGGCAGCGTTGTCAAAGTAGATCATATTAGCCTCCCAAGGTGCCCGGCACCTGCTAGACGCCGGGCGCCCGCGCAGGACTCATTTCACCAGCGTCAACTTGAACTCGTCCCCCATCTCTTCCACGCGCACGGTGCAGCCGAGTTTCTCCGCCGCGCGTCTGACGTTCTCGCGCGAGGTCACGGTCTCCACCAGCACCTCGATGGGAAAGTCGCCTGCCTTGATGGCGTTGCGAGTCAGGATGACCGGTTGCGGGCACGAAAGCCCACGCGCATCTACTGTGTGTGCCATTATATCACACCTCCATTTTCTGGCGCATCGTGAAACCGATGAGCACGCAAACCACCAACCCCAGCACGACGGCCACCATCCCGTAAGGGCTGATGCCACCGACCTTTCGAACACCCTCCACCACCGTGTCTGGGCTACCGGCCAGGGCAAAATTGTGGGCCAGTCCCGCGCCGGTGATCATCCCCAGCACGAACACGGCGGCGTCGCCGTCCCCCTCACCAGCGAGGAAGAGCTGCCGGCCCGGGCACCCCCCGGCCAGCGCAAAGTCCAGCCCGGCCAGCGCCATGCCGAGAAAGTTCCACAAGTGGCTGGAATGGGCCACCGGCTGGCCGAAGAAAGCGAGGGCACCGAACTGCCCCAGGACCAGATTGGTGATCGCGGCCGCCACCACCAGCGCGCCCAGGCCGCTGATCAGGTGCGTGTCGCCCATCAAGAGCACGTCGCGGATGGAGCCCATGGTGCAAAAGCGCGTGCGCTGCGCCAAAAAGCCGATGAGCAAGCCCGCGCCCAGGGAGATGAGCCAGAAGGCGTGCTGCGAACCCGGGCCGCTCTCGCTGAAAAAGAGAGCGCCGGTGTCGCTCACCCTGACCTGGAGGACGAGCAGGAGGAGCAAGCCGACCATCATCACCGGCATGATCCAGCCGACGGCGACGTACGTGTTGTGCGAGCGGCCCAGATTGTACCCGGCCTTGAGGAACTGCACGCCGATAAAGATGCCGGCAGCCAGGCCGATCAGGCCCACCACGGCGTTGAGGTCGCCGGCCGAGAGGCGCAGCAGCGCCCTCCAGGGGCAGCCCAGGAAAGCCAGCGCGCCGATCATGGCGAACACGCCCAGCACGAAGCGCACAATGGGGGCGGAGCCGGCGCGGGCCTTGAACTCGCGGAACAGCAACGCCGCGATGGTGGCGCCCAGCACAAACCCGACGATCTCCGGTCGGGCGTACTGGACGGCCCCGGCGCGGTGCAGGCCCAGCGCCCCGGCAATATCCCGCTCGAAGCAGGCCACGCAGATGCCCATATTCTTGGGATTGCCTGCGTACTGCAAGAGCGAGGCCAGAACGCCGATGGCGGCCCCGGCCAGTATGATGCCTGGGCGCGAGGCAAAGAAACGGGTCAGTTTTTCGGACATAGGTCAACCTCCAAAATGATCTCCAAACGCATCCTTCGGATATTATGGACGTTCCGTCCGCGCTCAGGACACGCATTGGGCAACGAAAAACCGCCACTGCACATACCAGCGGCGGCCTCGCCATCGGCGGGCTGTCACCCCAATATAGGGAGACTATGTCCGAACTCAGGGCGCGGTCACGTCACCGCCCCCCTGGTATGTACAGGCCTTTAGACGCCAACCGGCGCCCAAGGCCGCCCTTCAGGTACGGCGGTGGTATCGCATCGTGATCACTCCCTCAAGATTCATCGTGGACACAAGTCTACCACAGTTTTCACACGCACACAAGTCTCTCCGGGGAGGGGATACCGCAACTTACACGCAGTTTGACTCCATTGGTGAAGGGCAGTACAATCCATAACCCTGGAGGCAAACTGCGTGTAACATGCGGAATCCCGGGTGCATTTGCCCCCTGGGGCGGCGGGCAATCGGCTTCCAGCGAAATAGGCGCAACACACGCTTTAGCATTCATCGAGCAAGGGC
>JAFGED010000116.1 GCA_016931785.1 Anaerolineae bacterium | reverse complement strand
GCAGTTTGGGCTAGCAGCCCAAACTGCGCGCCCAGAGATTGTATTTCTCTACAGCGAACCAAGGTGCCCCAAAGTACAAACGCACCCCTGCTTGACGGGTGCATTTGCCCCCTGGGGCGGCGGGCAATCGGCTTCCAGCGAAATAGGCACAACACGTGCTTTAGCATTCGTCGCACAAGGGCAAATGCACCCAGGCAGTTCGGGCTTGCGCCCAAACTCCACGTCTGGAGATCGCATTTCTCTAAAGCAGAAAGGGCCCAAAGTACAAACACACCCTGCTTGACAGGAGCATTTGTTTGTAGTATACTTGAGTAAATGCTCAAATGTTAAACAGGAGTGATGTGAGCGACGAGATGCTCCACGATGAAGGGCGTCCTGAGCCTTTAATAGATTCTGCGACTGCCGAGCAACTGGCGCAGGTTTTCCGCGCGATGGCGGACCCGACGCGCGTGCGCATTCTCTCGGCGCTGGTGGGGGCGGAGCTTTGCGTGGGCGACCTGGCCGAGGTGCTGGAGATGAGTATATCTGCCATCTCCCACCAACTGCGGCTGCTGCGCGAACTGCGAGTGGTGCGCAAGCGTCGCGAGGGCAAGCACATCTACTATGCGCTGGACGATGAACACGTGCGCGATCTGTTTGAACGGGGGTTGGAGCATGTGCAACATACGTGAAGCGTAAGACGTAAAACGTAAGGCGTGACCAATCTTTACGCTTTACGTGTTACGCCTCTTTGCTGTAACTTGAGGTGTCATTGATGAGTGAGACACTGACCAAGAATTTTACCGTCACCGGCCTCGACTGCGCCGAGTGCGCGCGCACGCTGGAGCAGGGCGTGGCTGCACTGGGCGGCGTTCGCAAGGCAGAGGTCAACTTTACGCTGGCGCGTCTGACGCTTGATTTCGACCCGCAGGAGACCGACGAGCGGGCGGTCGTCGCGCGGGTGCGCGAGTTGGGCTACGACGTAGAAGCATCCGCGCAGGAGCGGCGTGGCGCGTGGGCGACCGTACGCCGATATCGGGACGTGGCGCTGGCCGGTACCGCCGGCGTGCTGATCGCGCTGGCTTTTACCTTGCATCTGATAGGCGTGCCGGAGGTGGCGAGTCACGCGCTCTACATCGTCGCGACGGTCGCCGCGGGCTACATGAGCGCGCGGGCGGCCTGGGCCAGTCTGCGCACCGTTCGCACGCTGGACATGAACGTGTTGATGATGCTGGCCGCTGCCGGCGCGCTGGCCATCGGCGAGTTCGAAGAAGGGGCGGTGGTGACTTTCCTCTTTGCGCTGGGCAATCTGCTCGAGGGCTATACCCTCGACCGGGCGCGCAACGCCATCCGCGCGCTGATGGACCTCACGCCGCCGCAGGCCACCCGCTTACCCCCCCTATCTTCCCCCCCACTCGCGGGGGGGATTGAGGGGGGGCAGGAAGAGGTCGTCCCCGTCGAAGCCCTTGTCATCGGCGACCGCATCGTGGTGCGGCCCGGCGAGCGCATTCCGATGGACGGCCGGGTGTTGGAGGGCGCGTCCGCCGTCAACCAGGCGCCCATCACCGGCGAGGGCCTGCCGGTGGAAAAGCACCCCAGCGACGAGGCGTTCGCCGGGACGGTCAACGGCAGCGGCGCGTTGGTGATCGAGGTGACGCGCCTGGCGCAGGATAACACCCTGGCCCGCATCATCCAGATGGTGGAGGAGGCCCAGGCGCAAAAGGCGCCCTCGCAGCGTTTCGTCGACCGCTTCGCGCGGATCTATACGCCCGCGGTCGTCGTCGGCGCGCTGCTGATCGCCGTCGCGCCGCCGCTGGTGGGCCTGGGTGCGTTCGTCGACTGGCTCTACCGGGCGCTGGTGCTGCTGGTCATCGCCTGCCCCTGCGCGCTCGTCATCTCCACACCGGTGACCATCGTCAGCGGCATCGCCCGCGCCGCGCGGGCCGGGGTGCTGATCAAGGGTGGGGTGTACCTGGAGCAGGCCGGCGCGCTGCGCGTCGTCGCCTTCGACAAGACCGGCACGTTGACGCAAGGACGGCCCGTGGTGGTCGCCGGTCGCTGCGGCGACCACGACGACGGCGCCAGCCCTGAGACGTGCCCCAACTGCCGCGATCTGCTGGCGCTGGCGGCGGCGGTCGAAGCTCGCTCCGAGCATCCTCTGGCGCAGGCTATCATCGAGCAGGCGCGCGCGTTCGGCGTGGAGGATACCTACGCTCCGGCCGAATCGGTAGAGGCGTTGGCGGGGATGGGCGTGCGCGGGCGCGTCGCCGGTCACGACGTCACCGTCGGCAGCCACACCCACATCCACGGGGACACACACCTGGCCTCGTTCTGCGGCGAGGTCGCGGAGGCGACGGCCAAGGGGCAGACCGTCGCGTTGGTCAAGGACGCCTGCTGCGGGCGGCAGGGATACGTGGCCGTGGCCGACGCGCTGCGCGAGGCAGCTCCGCAGGTTATCGCCGAACTGCGCCGCGCGGGCATCCAGCGCACGGTGATGCTCACCGGCGACGGCGAGGACGCCGCCCGCGCCATCGCTGCCCAGGTGGGTGTGGACGAGTCCCGCGCCGGCCTTTTGCCGGAGCAAAAGGTCGAGGCGGTGGAGGGGCTGTTGGCCCGCTACGGCCATGTGGCGATGGTGGGCGACGGCATCAACGATGCCCCGGCCCTGGCGCGCGCAAGCGTGGGCATCGTGATGGGGGCCGCCGGGAGCGACGCCGCGCTGGAGACGGCCGACATCGCGCTGATGGGCGACGATCTGACCAGGCTGCCTTTCACGATGCGGCTGAGCCGCCGGGCGCTCTCCATCATCCGCCAGAACATTGCTTTCGCGCTGCTGATCAAGGCGGTGTTCCTGGCCTTGGCCCTGGCGGGCGCGGCGACGCTGTGGATGGCCGTCTTTGCCGACATGGGCGCCTCGCTGCTGGTCACCCTCAACGGCATGCGCGTGTTGGGGTACCGAGAGAAATAGGACGCGGAAAAACACGGATCAAAAGCTAATCAGTGTTTTCCGTGTTCGTCCGTGTCCTAAGGATTAGGTTTGACGGGAGTCTTGATGCTATATCTAGTAGCGACGCCAATCGGGAATTTGAGTGACATCACGCTGCGCGCGCTGGAGACGCTGCGCCAGGTGGACGTGATCGCTTGCGAGGACACGCGCAAGACCGGGCGGCTGCTCCAGCATTTCGAGATCGAGAAACCAAAGATCGCCTTCCACGAGCACAACGAGCGCCAGGCGACGGCGCGGGTCCTGTCGATGATCGAGCAGGGCCAGTCGGTGGCGCTGGTGTCTAACGCGGGCACCCCCGGCATCTCCGACCCCGGCTTCACGCTGGTGCGGCGCGCCATCGAGGCGGGCGTGCCGGTGGTGATGATCCCCGGCCCCAGCGCGCTGGTGATGGCGCTGGTGCTTTCGGGGTTGCCTTCGCACAGCTTTACGTTCCGTGGCTTTCCGCCGCGCAAGCCCGGCCCCCGGAAGAGATTCCTCGAAGTGGACGCGGACTCGCCGCACACGCTGGTCTTTTACGAGAGCCCCTACAGGCTAAAGGTGTTTCTCAAAGACGCGATCGAGGTGCTCGGCGACCGGCAGGCGGCGCTGGCAAATGAACTGACCAAGCTGTACGAGGAAGTGCAGCGCGGGACGCTCTCCGAGCTTTTGGCCCTCTTCGACGACGAGGAGCCGCGCGGCGAGTACACCGTCGTGATTGCGGGGGTAGCGTGAAGACCCTGCAGCTACCCCACGGCCAGTTGCGACTTCCCGTCTTTTTGCCCGACGCGACCATGGGCGTCGTCCGCTCGGTCGATAGCGCCGACCTGGCCCGCTGTGGCGTGCAGGGTGTGGTGATGAATACCTTTCACCTGATGCAGCGCCCCGGATCGTCCACCGTGCAGGCGTTGGGCGGCCTGCACCAGATGAGCGGCTGGCAGCGGCACATCGTCACCGACTCTGGGGGCTTCCAGGCCTACTCGCTGATCCGGCAGAACCCCAAGAACGGCAGTCTCACAAATAACGGTATTACCTTTCGGCCCGGCGGGGCCCGCCGCAAGTTCACCCTCACGCCGGAAAAGAGCGTCCAGTTGCAGGTGAGCTACGGCGCCGACGTCGTGGTCTGCCTCGACGACTGCACCCACGTGGACGCCTCGTTGGAGACGCAGCGCGAGTCGGTCGAGCGCACCATCGCCTGGGCGCGACGCTGCAAGGACGCGTTCGAGCGTTTGGTCGAGCAGAAGAGCCTTCCGCCTGAGCAGCGTCCGCTGCTGCTCGCCGTGATCCAGGGCGGCGGCTCGCGCGAGCTGCGCAAGCGGTGCGCCGGGGAGCTTTTAGAGATCGGTTTCGACGGCTTTGGCTACGGCGGCTGGCCGCTTGATGGCGACGGGAATCTGCTGGCCGATATCCTGGCCTACGTGCGCGAGCTGGTGCCCGCCGTGTTCCCGACGCACGCGCTGGGCGTGGGCCATCCCCCTTACGTCGTGGCGTGCGCGCGGATGGGGTACGATCTCTTCGACTGCTCGCTGCCCACGCGCGATGCCCGGCGCGGGCGGCTGTATGCGTTTGTGACAGAGCCCCCCCCTCTGTCCCCCCCGCTTGCGGGGGGGATGAAAGGGGGGGCATCCGACTGGTTCTCCTACGTCTACGCCACCGACGATAAGCATACCAAGAGCGGCGCCCCGATTTCCATCCATTGCGATTGCCCGTGTTGCACCGATTACTCGCTGGGCTACTTGCATCACCTGTTCGAGATTGAGGAAAGCCTCGCCCTCAGGCTGGCGACGATGCACAACCTGCGGTTCATGACCCAACTGATGGCGCGATTGAGGGAGGAATAACCATGAGCGATGTTGACGAGCTGGTCGCCGCCGTCCGCAGGAGCAGTAAGTACGGGCGCGTCTGCGAGGACGCAGTGCGCGGCGTCGGCGAGCGGGAGCTGGCCAAGGGCCGCCGTCTCAAAGACGCGATCAAGGCGACCAAGAAAAAGCTGCATCAAGTCGGGGGCGCCTACTTGGAGGGCGGGATGGACTATGCCGCGTGGCTGGACGACCTGAGAGCGGCTTCGGGGAACGAGGGGGATTTTCGCTGGGCCTGCGCGCAGGTGATGCGCCACCACGCTTCCACGAAGGAGCGCTTCCAGGTACTCGACGAGTTCTACGCCGCCGTGCTGGCCGGACTCCCCCCGGTGCGCTCCGTGCTCGACCTGGCTTGCGGGCTCGATCCGCTGGCGATCCCGTGGATGGGCCTGCCCGATGGGGCGACGTATCATGCCTACGATATCTATGAAGATATGGTCGATTTTCTGCGTGCCTTTATGAAACTCACTCAGGTGCGCGGGCAGGCGTTGGCGTGTGACGTGCTCCAGTCTTGCCCGTTGCCCAAGGTCGACCTGGCCCTGGTGCTCAAGTCCATCCCCTGTCTGGAGCAGATCGACAGGGCCGCCGGCGCGCAGCTTCTGGACGCTATCGACGCTGACCACCTTCTCATCTCATTCCCCGTTCACAGCCTGGGCGGCAGGGATAAGGGGATGCCGACCAACTATGAGGCCCGGTTCCGTGAATTGGTGGCGGGCAAGGACTGGGCGATCAAGCGCTTTGAGTTTGCCACCGAGCTGGCGTTTTTGATAACCAGGTTCTAGCAAAGCAGCGCCAAGTCGGCGGATTAAATGGAACGCGGATAAACGCGGAAGGACACGGACTAAATCCGTGTGCATCCGTGTTGTTCCGCTTCCAAAATTTGCACCTGTGTTCGAGATGTGGTTCGCATGGATATCGAGGCCTCGCACAATCGGATGGATACTCTTTTGGAACGATACCGAAACTTGTTGAGCACAGCCGAGTTCGAGCAGCTCCTCCAGGCTGTGCAACATCCTCTCCCTTCTGCCATTCGAATCAACACTTTGAAGATCGCCGTCGACGACGCGCGCCGCGCCTGGCCAGCGTGGTACGGCTGGCAGGTGCATCCGGTGCCTTTCTGCGACGCGGGCTGGCAGGTGACGGGCGAATCCATCGCCAAGACGCTGGAGCACAAGCTGGGCTTTTACTATGTCCAAGACGCGGCCTCGATGCTGCCTGTGGAGATGTTCGGCTTTGAGCAGGTCGGGCCGCTGGTGCTGGACATGGCCGCCGCCCCCGGCGGCAAGACGACCCACCTGGTGTGCAGGATGGGCGATCGAGGGCTCGTCATCGCCAACGATGCCAACCGTGGCCGCATCCCGCCGCTGCGCGCCAAGCTGCAGGATTGGGGCGCGATAAACGCCGCCATCACGACCTACCCCGGCGAGCAATTCGGAAGCTGGTTCCCCGAGCTTTTTGACAGGGTGCTGCTCGACGCGCCGTGCAGCGGCGAGAGCCTGCGCGCAGCCGATCGGCACAAGATGCAGCCCGTCCCGGCCAAGGAGCGGCAGGCGCTGCATCGGCGGCAGGTCGATCTGCTGGTGGGCGCGT